>CACXEV010000001.1 GCA_902766755.1 Oscillospiraceae bacterium
CGTTTTTCCGTGTTCACTCCTGCAAAAGCGGGAAAATGTATCCTCTGCGGTTTCTGGCAGATTATCGTGCGACAATACATCAGGCTCGATATGTATATGGGGTGAAAATCGTTTTTCAAGTTTTCTTAAAAAGTATGCCGGCTCGCCTGACCCGGCATTATAACTTATATAAACGCCTTTATCCGCGCAACAAACGCAGTTGTATACCAGCAAATCCTCGTCGATTGCCGAATAAACAGAACAGTCGGGTATTTGAATTCCGAGATTTATAATTTGTCCGATCTCCGGTACAGAGAATACCCCGCCAGATTCAGGGGAACGCGGAAAAACACCCTGATTTGCTCCCATTATGAAAACATAAGACGGACGCGACGGCTGAATACGCTCTGCCGCGCCAAATATAACTTCGTCTACCATTTGAGGTATAACGCCCACGCTTTCAATATCAACACAATTCTTAAACGCATCAAAAAATTCAAAGTGAGTGACATTCTCAGGCAGACAGTTTACAAGGCTATCCAGTATTTTCATAACCTTTGAGTATGCTGTTACAATGCCCTCACCAAACACGGAGTTTTCATTATCCTTATAATTTTGAGATAATTTTAAAAATTCTCCTTTTGCGCTCTCAAGCAGTTCTACTACTGCACTCGCCATATTGCGGGATGATGATTTAAATCCGCTTTTAAATCTGTTTATCGGGGCTATCGCCCTTTGCCTTAAAGAATTGATTTCTTTAAGTTTCTCTTCTGCCTCTTTTTCGGAAAAACCTTTTTTATCAAGACCGCGCGGGTCCATACTAAAGTCACTTTGCCAAGTGTTTCCATCTATATTCCAAATATAAACATAGTTTTGAAGTTCCGAAAGCTCTTCCTCATTTAAAAATCCTACGCCGCACTTATGAAACCTTAATATCTTTTCGGTTGTAATTCCCAAGCACAAATCCATTGCGGCTTTTACCGCGGCGGCAGGAGGCATAGAGTTAAGCGGTAAACGCTTATCCGTAAATAAGCCTATACCGTTTTTTTGGCAAGCGACAGATAATACCTGTTCATAATCGGCAGTATTTCTGGCTATTACCACAAAATCATTATAGCGAGCGCCTTTTTCCCGTACTATTCTTCTGATATTTCGGGCAACAAACTGCGCTTCATCATAAGAAGTTTGCGCGCGACAGATATTAAGTGCGTCATCATAAAATGTCTTATCCGTTTCGGAAAGGCACATATATTCTTCAATGGCGCTTATACCCTCATCAGTAAATCTACCGCTTTCAAGTATAAAATCAGCTGCTTTTTCAACTCCGCACTTTTGAGCAATGCTTACAAGCCTGTTTTTAACTTTTCTTATATTCGCGAAAATACCGAATGCACCGCTCTCCAAGGGATTATCACAGAACGATATAGTTATATTATCAGCCGTTTTTATTATCTGCTCTATTATTTTATACTGTTGACCTGTAAAACCGATGAATGAATCTATAAAAACCTGTTTGCCGGAGAAATATTTAAACCCTTCAAGCGCCTTTAAGAGGTGATCAAGCCTATCGCAAAATCCATCAAATTTTTCGGTTATTAAATCATTATATTCGGCATAAATCCGCGCGGTATCATAAAGCTTTCTGCCTAAAACACCGTCACCCATCTTTTCGGATGCCTCAAAAATATCCGAAACGCCTACAGCGTTTTTAGAAAACTCCCCTATTGTATTTAAAATCATTTTTGCGAAACCGGAAGAGGATGCATATCTGCCAAAGTATTTAAGCTCTCCGCGTAATCTTTTTATTGCAATATTGATCAGTACAATTTTTACATAATCGGTAAGCTCGCCGTATGAACCTTTTCCCGAAAGATTTTCAACCTCATCACAAAGCCGGCTGAAGCTTAAAACATGAACCTTCTGAGCGCCGGCATCGCCTAAAAGGGATAAAATTCTTTTTTCGCTCTCAAAAGAAAACTGTTCCGGTATTATTAAAACAGGCTCCTCGCCTCGTTTTACACACTCGGCTATCCTCCTGCATATTTCATAAGACTTGCCGCTTAAAGCGCGGCCTAAAATAAATTGCAGCATTTTTACACCTCCATTTTAATAATACAAAATTATGTGTCCCGTTTTCTGTACACAAAAAGGCAGAAGCGAAAAAATGCATCTGCCTAAAAATTAAACCTTCATACGAAGCATTGAGCCGGCCTTTATTTCACGCTCAAAAGGAATTTTTATTATCATCATCGGGCTTGGGGCACTTTCGATTTCATTATTATCCTTATCGTAAAGAGTATTTACGGTTATATTAAACGGCTTATAGCCCGCTTCAAGACAATCAAGTACCGTGCCGCGCAAAAATTTATTTTTAAGAACCGCTGTTATACATCCGTTTTCGTATCCGGTTACAACTGCCGCAACATTATAATCCCTTATGTATCCGGCATTTTCGTATGTTTGAGCATTCTTTGGAGTACCTAAATAAAACCCGGTAGAATAGGTGCGATGGCTGATTTTATTAAGCTCTTCGCTTACCCATCCCGGTAGCTGCCATTCTCCGCTTGAATTTTTAAGACTATCAAGCGCGCCACGGTAGGCGTTAGCGGTTACGGCAACATAATAGTCTGATTTAGCGCGTCCCTCTATCTTTATACTGTCAATCCCCGCATCAATCATTTTATCAAGATACGGCGCCATACACATATCGTTGGCATTGAGAATATAAGTGCCTTTTTTAGTTTCGGTAATATCAAAATATTGTCCCGGGCGAGTTTCCTCCATAAGTGAATAACTCCAGCGGCAAGGCTGGGCGCAATCACCGCGGTTGGCGTCACGGCCTGTCATATAACTCGAAAGCAGACATCTTGCCGAAAAAGATACGCACATAGCTCCATGGGCAAATGCCTCTATTTCCAGCTCTTTCGGCGTGTTTTCTCTTATATGCTTTATCTCTTCAAGTGATAATTCGCGAGCGAGAACTACGCGCTTCGCACCCATTTTATAGAACTCCGAAGCGGTAACACTGTTTGTTATACCTGACTGTACCGATATATGAATTTCACATTTCGGAGCATACTTTTTTACAAGCGCAACAGTACCTATATCCGAGGCTATTATTGCATCAACTCCCGATGTGTTCAAAAATTCCAAAAACTGGGGGAGCCTGCTTATTTCTCCATCGTGTGGCACTGTATTACAGGTCACATGTACCCGTACATCTCTTTCGTGTGCATACTTTACACCCTCGATTATTGCCTCTTTATCAAATTTTGCGGCAGCGGTACGCATCCCGAATTCCTCACCGGCAATATATACGGCATCAGCACCGAAATCCACCGCGGTTTTAAGCCTGCTTAAATCCCCTGCAGGACACAAAAGCTCCGGTATCCTATTCTTCATATATCCAATTCTTTTCTGCTTTTAATTTTGCGATTATTTCATTATGCTCCTTAAGCGTTTTTTTATAATAGAAATTCATTGAAGCATCGGTTACAAAATAATAATAATCAAAATCCTTTGTAGGATAAATTGCCGCTTTAATTGAGTTTATGCTTGGAGAGCAAAGCGGCCCTACCGGTAATCCCTTACAAACATAGGTGTTATATCTATCATTTCCATACGGATATTTGCGCGTTGGAGAGGAGCCGAGAGTTGCAAAATCTTTGCTTTTAAGACGGTTAAAGAATACCGCCGCAACATTCGACATCTCGGAAGGACTGCCCCCCGCTTCAAGCTCTACTAACGATGCCATAGTCATAATCTCATGGAAGCTGTAACCTGAAGCCTTAATCTCGCTTCTATACGGTTTTATACGTTCATCAAGTGTTGAAAGCATTTTTAAAACGGCAAGATGAGCGCACTCCTTTGAATCATAGCAATAAAAATCATAAGTTTCAGGGAAAAGGTACCCCTCGAGCCTATAATAAACAGACTCTTCCGGTATTTCCTTAACAAAATCGAAGCTGAAATCGCCGTGGCGAACCTCATTTAAAAAGTCTTTTTTATCACACACTCCGGATTCGCTGAGTATTTTTGCTATATCATCAACGCTTGCCATTTCCGGAATTGTGACCTTGACACTGTCCGCTTTTGCACCCTCACTCATTAGCATTTCGGCAATACCGGAATAACCGAGCTCATTATTAAACTCGTAAACACCATACTTATATTTACCATCATAATGCTTAAGCTTTGAATAAACCCGGAAAAGAAACGGCATTTTTACGGCACCGCTCTCGTTAAGCTTACGCGCAATGGTCACTACAGGCGTACCCTTATCTATCTCTATCACGCAGTCTTCGCCTCTGCCGAAACCAATTCCTAAATAATCGGCGGTAACAAATATCACTCCAAACGCTAACGCTACGGATATTACGATTATTGATACAACCCATATAAATGTTTTTATACCGGAATGTGAGCGCTTTTTATTATTTCTTTTTCCCTTTTTAACAGGCGGAAAATCCTCTTCTATTTCAAAACCTTTTCCTATTACAAAATCATCTTCCGAAGATGAAGAATAGTCAAGATTTAAGTCTTTTTCTTCCATAATGCCTCCAAAATCAAATATATTTCATATCATTTTTCAGTTTGTCGGCAGTTTTAGCATCCTTTAAAGCCGAAAGGATTTTAAAACCGAATTCACTTGCAACACCGGCGCCGCGGGCGGTAATAATTTGTCCGTCCTGCACAACCGAAGCATCCGAGACTACAGCGCCTGAAAGATATTTTTCAAAACTGTCAAAACAAATAGCCTCTTTGCCATTTAAAAATCCGAGCTTACCGATTATTGAGGGAGCCGCGCATATGGCACCGATAATCTTTGCGTTTTTATATGCATAATCGAGCGCATTAAGCACGGTTTGGCTTTTTTCGAGGTTTATAGTCCCCGGCATACCGCCGGGAAGTATTACGGCGGAAATATCGGCAAGGTTTACATCGGTTTCATTTAAATCACAAATCACATTAATACCGTGTGAGCCTGTTACAGTTTTTGAACCTACACCCACAGTTTTAACATCTATACCGCCTCTTCTAAGTATATCAACCGGAGTAAGAGCCTCTATTTCCTCAAAGCCTTCCGCTAAAAACACATATACCATATTATCACCTCAAAATATCAGTCACAAGGCTTAAAATCTCATCTGATATATCATCAAGGGATCTCGGTTTCCCGTCCGCCGCACAGGAAACCGTTTTAAAGCCCGAATAATTTGCTACAAACCTTGCCGCTTTACGGCAACGATTCAAGTAATCCACATCCCTCTCATGTATATCCTTGCTACTCTCATTTCCATTATATCTACCGGATAAAAGCTTTTGGGAAACCTCCACAGGCATATCAAGAAATATAACCAAATCAGGCTCAGGAATACCTACTTTTTTATATTCAATATCATAAAGCCAGTCAAGAAACGGTTTCCACTCTTCTTCGTTCAGTTTTGAAGCCTGATGTATTGCATTAGAAGTAGTATATCTGCCGGCGATGATAAGCTTACCTTCATTATAGTCTCTCCCCCATTTTTCCTTAAATGAGGCATATCTATCAACACAGTAAAAAAGCGAAGCGGCAAAAGGATTTACATCCCCCGGTTTATCACCGAATTTACCTGACAGGTACATCTTGACAAGTGCGCTTGAGTCGCTTTCGTAATCGGGAAAAGATACAGTTTCAAGCAGAATTCCCTTTTCACTGAGGCGGCGGCTTAAAATTTCAAGCTGCGTTGATTTACCGCTTCCGTCAAGCCCTTCGATTACTATAAGTTTACCCATTCTTTTTTATATCCTCGTAAAATTCTCTTACTTCTTTCATTTTACCGCAGCTCATATTACCTTCCGGGCAAAAACCGGAAACACAGGAAGGTCCGGCTTTTTTAAAGAGATTGGGCGCAACACCGAAAACCAACTTTAACATCTGATTTGCTACATCCCTTATCTCCCACTGGGCTCGATTACAACAACGGTGATGAAAGAAATTCATAAGTGATCGTGCGTTCATAGTAACTACAATCTTAGTTTCGCACGCATTAGGCAGTACAAACCGAGCATCCTCAATTGCTTTTTTAGAAGCCATACGCGCGGCTGTTTTTTCATCCTTGCCTTCCGCTAAAAAAGCTTTTTTGTGCTTTTCGGTCAAAACTTCTGCTATTTTATCATAAGCTTCCTGTGCGGCGCGCATAGACTCATTGTATATCTTTAAAACCTCATCCTCCGCTTCAATTTCAGGAGGTGTTACAAACTCAAAAGCCCCTTCTTTAACATATCGCTGACTTTTAACCGAAAACGAGGCTATACGATGTCTTGTTATCTGAGCTAAAAGCGAGCGAGAAACGCCCTCAATACCAAAAGTAAACGAAGCATGCTCTATAGGGCTTTCGTGACCGAGATTTGACAGCATACTTATAAATGACTCAACCTTTTCATCCGTAAGACCATCTCTTAAATCCGAAATGGTTGACGGACTGTAACATAATTTTGCCGCACACGCAATTGTCCTTTCAGGATCAGGAGTATAAGCGAGCAATGTAACTTTAGGCATAACATTTCCTCCGAACACATTATTACGAGTACAATTATAGCAGAAATTTCCCGCAATATCAATTAATTTTATATATAAACTGAATAAATATCAATTTTTTTATAAAAAAGCCTTTTTTTGACGAAAAAAATGTGATACAATATAAAAAATTAAATATTTTCCGGGGGCGGTAAATTATGTCAAACGTTGATTTTAAGCACACACCATTTGGAGATCTTGCCATTGTAAGTATGAGAGGCTGCGAGGATATGGCTTCTAAGGTGGACTACTACCTTAAACAATGGCGCGATATTCCGGAGGATGAAACCTTTGTTGTAACACCTGTTTGTCCTCGTTTCGGCACAGGCGAAGCAAAAGCGGTACTTAAACACACAGCAAGAGGACTTGATGCATTCATCATTTGCGATTGTTTCAATTACAATGTAACATATAAAATGTACGGACAAACAGTTCCTATGAGCCCTGATGATCACTTTCAGGACTTAAAGCGCGTTATTGCGGCATTTGGCGGTAAGGCAAGAAGAATTACGGTTATTATGCCTATGCTTTATGAGGGCAGACAGCACAGAAGAACCACAAGAGAGTCTATGGACTGCGCTATGGCGCTTCAGGAGCTTGTATCAATGGGTGTTAAAAACATAATTACATTTGATGCTCATGATCCGCGTGTTAACAATGCAATTCCGCTTGACGGTTTTGACAATGTACAAGCCGCCTATCAAATGATAAAGGCATTACTTAAAATCGTTCCCGATATGAAACTTGATAAAGAACATACTATGATTGTATCCCCCGATGAAGGCGGTATGGGGCGTTGCATTTATTACTCTTCGGTTTTAGGTCTTGAGCTTGGTATGTTCTATAAGCGCAGAAATTACTCTGTTGTAGTAAACGGCAGAAATCCGATTGAAGCTCATGAGTTTTTGGGCAACGATATA
>CACXEV010000002.1 GCA_902766755.1 Oscillospiraceae bacterium
TGTTCCGCTTAAGATAAACAGAGAGACCAACTACTCAAAAGATAAGAATATCTGGCACCTGTCTCACGAAGGCCTTGATCTTGAGGATCCCAAGAACGAACCGCTTTATAATAAAGAAGGATTTCTTGAAATGGGCGTTTCGCCTGAGAATGCGCCCGATACGCCTACTTATGTTAAAGTCCATTTTGAAAAGGGCGTTCCTACATCGGTTGACGGCGTTAATATGAACGCAACGGAGCTTGTAACTAAACTCAATGAATTAGGTGGCAAAAACGGTATAGGACTTCTCGATATCGTAGAAAACAGACTTGTAGGTATGAAATGCCGAGGTGTTTATGAAACCCCGGGCGGCGCTATAATTTATAAGGCGCACGAGATACTTGAAACAATTTGCCTCGATAAAGAAACTGCACATTATAAGGCAAGTGTTGCTCAAAAGCTCGGAGAACTCGTCTATAACGCTCAATGGTTTACACCGCTTACAAAAGCAATACTTAGTTTTGTAAAGTCAACTCAGGAGACTGTTACAGGCGATGTTACATTAAAGCTTTATAAGGGTAATATGATAAATGCGGGCGTAGAGTCGCCTTATTCTCTTTATGATGCGGATATTGCTACATTTGATGAGGACGATGTATACGACCAAAAAGACTCGCAAGGCTTTATAAATCTTTACGGATTACCTACAAGGGTAATTGCAAAAATGAAGAAAAACAACGGTTTGGAATTGTGATATTATGGGTAAAATTTGGGCAGGCAGAACGGACGGCACAGTAAATAAAATAGCAGATGATTTTAATTCTTCTATATCATTTGATTCAAGAATGTATAAAGAAGATATTAAAGGCAGTATGGCTCATGCCGCAATGCTCAGCGCTAAGAATATAATATCAAAAGAGGATGCGGAATTGATTATTGACGGTCTTGCCGATATTTTAAATGATATTGAAAGCGGCAAGCTTCGGATTGATTTTTCAGCCGAGGATATTCATACATTTGTCGAGCAAACGCTTACCGATAGAATAGGCGATATAGGCAAAAAGCTTCATACCGCCAGAAGCCGTAATGACCAAGTGGCTCTTGACCTGCGTTTATATCTGAATAATGAAACTCAAGAGGTTAAAGACAAACTTACAAATCTGATTTCGGCTATCTGTGGTAAAGCGGAGGAGTACAAGTCTGCGGTTATGCCGGGATATACTCATTTACAGCGTGCTCAACCAATCACATTCGGCCATCACCTTATGGCATATAGTATGATGTTACTTCGTGACATCGACCGCTTAAACGATGCAAAGCGCAGACTTTCAGTATCCCCGATAGGCTCTTGCGCACTTGCCGGAACAACCTATGATACCGACAGGGAGTTTGAAGCACAAAAACTGGGACTAAACGAGGTGGCGCTCAATTCTATAGATGGAGTATCAGACAGAGATTTTTGTATTGAATTATGTTCGGCTCTGTCACTTGTTATGGCTCATTTGTCAAGATTTTCAGAAGAGATAGTATTGTGGTCATCATGGGAATTTAAGTTTGTTGAGTTATCGGATGATTTTACCACAGGCTCTTCTATTATGCCGCAAAAGAAAAACCCTGATATGGCGGAGCTTGTGCGCGGGAAAACCGGTCGGGTTTATGGCGATTTAATGGCCCTGCTTACAATGCTTAAAGGCTTGCCGCTTGCTTATAATAAGGATATGCAAGAGGATAAGGAGAGTATATTTGATGCGTTTGATACCGTAAAAATCTGTCTTGATGTTTTTATAGGTATGATAGGGAGTATTACAGCAAATGCGGATAATATGTTAAAAGCGGCAAAAGGCGGATTTATTAACGCTACCGATCTTGCGGATTATCTTACTAAAAAGGGTATGCCTTTCAGAACCGCTTATAAAATTTCCGGCGAAATAGTGTCTTTTTGCATTAAGGAAAATAAGACGCTCGATGAACTCACCCTCAAAGAGTATAATAGCTTTTCTAAAACCTTTGAAAATGATTTATATGATGCCATCGACCTTTTTACCTGCGTAAATGCGCGTAAAAGCTTGGGCGGTACGTGTGTTCAATCGGTCGAAAAACAAATTGAATATGTAAGAGAAAAAATTAAGGGTTGACTATTGCCAACCCACTAATCTAAAAAACTGTCAAATTATTATCATTATAAATGCCGAGGAAAACATCCTTGGCATTTTTGTATCCCAAACATTTAAGCTCTTTATTTAACCAGCTTATATCAAGTCCTAATCGCTTAAGATTGCCGTGGAGTATTCTGCCGTCCATAATAACCTCCGTGCCTATGTGCTGTGTTTTCGGCACTAAATTCATATCCTCGGGATTTATAGGGCGTTTTGTTGATTTTGGTAAAATTGTCAGTCTTCCGTTGTATTCAAAAATTGCAGTCTGTATATCGCTTAGATTAAAGCACCCTTCCTGTCTGCACATAACCATAAATTCGCTTAAATCAATTTTAGCCTTTTTCATATTTTTGCGATATATTTTGCCGTTGTTCATAATAATTGTAGGTGTGCCGTTGATTATCTTTCTCATTTTAGGCAGCTTGCTTGTAACGGTAGTAAGTATTACAGTAATAACCCCGTAAACTACCATTGCTATAAGCGGCTTAACAGGGGATTCAAGCTCAGTCGCCAGCTCTGCCGCTATTGAACCTATCGTTATGCCGGCAATATAATCAAAAAAATCCAATTGGGACATCTGCTTATGTCCCATTATTTTCGCAATTATAAATAAAGCCGCTACCGATAAGAGTGAAGTTAAAACTATTTTAATATAATCCATATCACACCTCATGCTTTATTATCTGTAAAGATACCGCAAAAATGCACCGATTATATCAACAATAATAAAGAGAGGATGCGCGCTTGCACATCCTCTTAAAGCTTTTGATTTTTGCTTAATATATTTTTATATCCCAACCGGACAGGTATTTAAATAAAGTTGTAATATCCTTGTTGTTAACGGCACCGTCAATATTCACATCGGTCGCCGCTTCATTGACTTCGTCAGTAATTCCGGAAAGATAATGGAATAACCTTATAATATCTTTGTTGTTGACTTTACCGTCGTCATTGATATCGCCGGGGATGTATTTTAAAACATCAATTCCGCCGTCGATTGAAACAAATTCCACCTCATTTTCGTTTATATCAACGACATCTTCAGGGTCAAAGTCAATAGCTATATTTTTAAATTCCGTAACAGTATCGGCATCTGCCGTAAATGTAAGGGTTGCATAAACTGTATTGGTAGCTGCAAGATTGCCGTCTCCGTTAAACCAGTTGAGTATAACCGGGCTAGTGAGCTTTGGTGATGTAATTGACTGACCGCCGATATCGCCGAATGTTACCTTATCAAGTGTAAGACCTTCATCATAAGAAACCAAAAGTTTCATAGCCGCGATGCCTGGATTATTTTTTATGCTTATATTTACATCGACCGATCTGCCTAATCCAACTCTTTTAGACTCAACTTCAACACGAGGAGCATTAGGATCTACTACAGGTATAGTTTCTGTCATTACAGTTTTTCCGCATACCGAGCATACCTTGTGCTTTAAACCGGTTTCGGTCAAAGTGGGCTTTTTATCTATTACCCAACCGCCGGTCACATGCTTGCCGGTTGCCGGTATTGTTTTTGTTTCTCTTGAAATCTCATCACCGCATACTGTGCAGTATACAACCTCGTCATAAGAACCGTCAAAACCGCAATTTGCGTTAACAAAATTCTCTTTTACAGCGGCACCTGCAGTGTGGGTTTTGCACTTAATTGCAACAGTTGTAGACCCCACCGCACAATCAATATCTTTCGAACCGTTTTTAAGGGCAGGGGTTACCGTGATGGTTGTACTGCCTATTGCGGCAGTATCTCTTGCTTTAAGCTTTAGTGCGAAGATGTCACCGTTAATATCTGTCGCACTTCCAAAAGCAATGGCTGCAGCAGATTTTGAAGCATTAAAATCTTTGAGCATAGCACCGGTAAGTTTCCATTCGCCGCTTACAGTTTCAAAAACACTCGAATCATAAGCAAATTGTAATCCGCCGGACTTGGCAACTTCCGCACCGGTGAGAGAAACAGTGACCGTAACCACGCTGCCTTGTGCAACCGATACACTTGATGGTGTCAAATCCAAACGAGCTCCGCTTGTATCAGCAGATACAACACTAACTAAAGAACAGACTAAAATAAGCGCCAGTAAAACAGAAATAATTTTTTTCATCTTTTTACCTCCGGATTTTATATCTTAATAATTATTGAAATTAAAAATCAGCCGTTTTGAGCGTCATACGCTTTTCTTACGGCTATAGCTAACTGATCAGCGCAGGAAGTTGATTTCATCCCACAAATATTTCCGCGAAGCTTCCCTTCTATGTATTCAACAGTTTGCCCTTCTAAAAGTGTTGAAATGGCTTTAAGGTTGCCGTTGCATCCGCCGAAAAATCGGATATTTCTGACAATATTTCCATCAATATCAAACTCAATTTCTCTCGCACAAACGGAATTTGTAGTATACTTATATTTCATAAAATCATCCCTTTTGATTATTATGCAGTACTTTATGCTCATTGTCAAGAAATTTGTATTGCTAAAAGTATAAAATAGGATTATAATTCAATATATGTTGTTTCAAAGGAGAAATTTGATGTTAGATCGTTCAAGCGGCATACTGTTGCCGATATTTTCATTGCCTTCAAATTATGGTATAGGTACATTCGGTAAGGCGGCGTACAACTTTATAGATTTTCTTAAAAAGTCATCTCAAAGCTATTGGCAGATACTGCCGCTCGGTCCTACGAGCTACGGCGATTCACCGTATCAGTGCCTGTCGAGTTTTGCCGGAAATCCGTATTTTATCGACCTTGATATGTTGGTAAACGAGGGACTTATAAATAAAAAAGATTTAAAAGGATTACAGTGCGATATTACATATGTTGATTATGAAAAAATGTATAATACCCGTTTTTCACTGCTTAAAAAAGCAGCAAAAGTGGGGCTTGAAAGTTATGCGGAAAGGGTAAAAATTTTTGCTGAGGAAAACAGCAGCTGGATATATGATTATGCTCTTTTTACTGCAGTTAAAGAACGTTTTTCCATGAAACCGTGGTATGAATGGCCGGATGATATACGCAACCGGGATAATTCGGCGATAGATAGGTATAAAAATCTTTTGAATAGCGAGATAGAGGAAAACATATTCATTCAGTATTTATTCTTTTCACAGTGGAACGCATTGCTTGAATATGCACATAAAAACGGCATTAAAATAATAGGGGATATGCCGATTTATGCGGCATACGATTCGGCAGATGTTTGGGCAAATCCAAAATTTTTTAAGCTGAATGAGGACGGTTCACCCCGCTGCGTCGCGGGAGTACCGCCTGATGCTTTTTCTAATGACGGTCAGCTTTGGGGAAACCCCATTTACGATTGGGATGCTTTGTCTCTTGACGGTTACGGCTTTTGGATACGCCGAATAGGCGCCGCAACTCATTTTTTTGATGTGATACGCATTGACCATTTCAGAGGTCTCGAAAGTTATTGGGAAGTGCCGCCGCATAGTAATACTGCTAAGGGCGGGCACTGGAAAAAAGGCCCCGGAACACCGTTTGTAAATATGATAACCTCGTGGTTTAACGATACCGAGTTTATTGCCGAGGATTTGGGCGTACTTACTGAAGATGTTAAAAAAATGCTTGCCGATTCAAAGCTTCCGGGTATGAAGGTTTTGGAGTTTGCATTTGAACCGGAAGAGGGCGGAAACGAATATTTGCCACATAAGTACGGTGAAAACAGCGTTTGTTACATAGGAACTCACGATAACGATACACTTATCGGCTGGTGTAACAGCGCTAAAAAGAGCGAGATAAAGTTTGCAAAAGAGTACTTGTCATCGGGCGAGGATTTTGCCGATAGCGTAATACGCGCCGGTATGCGTTCTAAAGCGGCGCTGTTTATCACACAGATGCAGGATTGGCTCTCTCTCGGCAGTGAAGCGAGAATAAACACCCCCGGCATCACTTATGGTAATTGGCGCTGGCGTATGCAAAAAGGGGTTGCAAATTCTGTGCTTGCAAACAAAATAAAGAAAATCACAAAAACATATAACAGATAGTATAAATCCGGCAGTTTACCTGCCGGATTTTGGAGTGTCGAAAAAGTCGACACTCTCCCGGACGGGAGTGCCGCTCGCCGAAAATCAAAAAAGATTTTCGGACTGCACTCTACTCCCGCCAGTACCACCCACGCCCCTTGAAAAGTGCCTTAATAAATGACACTTTTCGCTTATAAGGTGTTTTTCCGCCGCACCTGTCACCGGAAAAACAAATGCGCGGTTTTCACCGCGCAAGTGCATAAAATATGCTTTTTCGATAGTTTGAAATCCGGCAGTTTACCTGCCGGATTTGGCTTTTTACAATATTTTTTCCGCGAATTTTACAGCAAAATCAGTGAGTGATTTAAAATCCATAGCGTTTATATAGTAGTTTTCGAGTTCGTCGTGAACAGATTTTGCACCTTTAAGAGTCGAAATGGCGCCGAGCAGTAACTCTCTTGATACTCTGCGGTTAAATAGCATTCTCGCGCGATAAGCTTTAAGAGATCTTATGTCCTCAAACCTGCGGGCATGAATGCGTCGCGTATTATTGTCAAACTTTATAAATTCATTCTCCGTAACGAATGCAAGAGATAATTCCGGTATCAGTATATGGTCTATAAGCTCTGTAGGCAAAATAGGATTTTTAAGGGTTATTGTATCGTAACCCCGCTGTTTTGCGGCGGCACGAAGATATTTCATTATTTCATTTGATACGGCGCCGTATTTATCCTCAATTACGATTACATTTTCGTAAAAGTCCGTAACGGTTTTATCATAGGATATTATGCCTTTAGGTGTGGTTCCTCCGATAAATCTTACAAATTCCGTTGCCGTCTTTTTTTCGCTGTCGGGAAGGTATTTTTTTGCAATGCGTTTTGCAAGTCTTAAGGCGGCGGTGCGGTCGGTGTATATCCGTGATAGCTTCAGGTTATCGAAAATCAGCTCTCCCGCCGCACAAAGATAAGCTGATGCGGTTTTATGAAGTTTGGCGTTTCTCTCGGCTGTTTCTTTGATTTTTTTAGCGTTTTGAAACAGCTTTTCGCTATCCCAGAATTCACCTAAGTTTATAATGTTTTCGCAGGCGCCCGGCAACTTAGGCTCTACTATGTGCGGAGCGGTACCGTCTAAAATAACCGTTTTAATATCTTCAATTATTACTCCGTCAAGCGAGTCCGGGTCGGATGAGCAGGGTGTTAAAATTACCGTATACCCTTTATCGGCGGCTTTTGCGGCAATATATTTCATAAACGATGATTTGCCGCTGCCCGGACCGCCTTTTATAATATAAGCTTTCCAGGTACCGGGAATATAACTGTCGGAAAAATGCGATATAAACCCGTCAGCCGAATTTGCGCCCAAAAAGAATTTTTGATGTGTATTTGCCATTATTTCGCCCTCTTTTAAATAGTTTTGCCTGATAACATATATTATTCAGTTAAAAAACATTTGCTACAAGCTGAAATATATGGTATATTAAGCTTGTGAGTCGGCCGTGCGGTCGCGCATACAGTGTATGTGAGGAAAGTCCGAGCTTCAAAGGGCAGGATAACAGCTAACGGCTGCCGGGGGTGACCCCAGGGAGAGTGCAACAGAGATATACCGCCGCGTTTATCGCGGTAAGGGTGGAAAGGCGAGGTAAGAGCTCACCGCGCCCGCAGGTAACTGCGGGGGCCTGTAAACCCTATCCGAAGCAACGCTGATAGTGGCTATACGCTTGCCCGGCGTGCCACGAAAGGCGGCTTGAGCGCACGGGTGACCGTGCCCCCAGATAGATGACCGTGCAAGACAGAACTCGGCTTATAGGCCGGCTCACGAATTAGATTTCAGATGGCAGACGCCGGATATCAGACGAATTGAGGTTTTATATGTATCAGAAATGTCTTAGCTGTGCCGAGAGCATTAAAAACATAATCGGGAATTTCAAGCCGGAAATTGCCGTTGTTTTAGGCTCCGGACTCGGTGGTTTTGCGGATAAAATCGATGCTAAGTTTGCAGTAGATTATGCCGATATACCGGGTTTTCCCGTATCAACCGTAAAAGGTCACAGCGGTAGGTTCATATTCGGTTTCTACGGCAACATACCGATAGCTATAGCGCAGGGAAGAGTGCATATATACGAAGGCTATACACCGACAGAGAGCACAATGCCTATAAGGGTTTTAAAACTGCTTGGAGCCGAAACGGTTATTCTTACAAACGCCGCCGGAGGCATAAGCAATCAGCTTAATCCCGGAGATATGATGCTTATTTGCGACCATATAAGCCTTTTTACGGACAGTCCGCTTATCGGTGCTAATATTGATGAGTTTGGCACTCGTTTTCCGGATATGAGCGAGGTTTATGATAAAAAACTTCAAAGAATTGCGCTATCTGTGGCTGAAAAATGCGGTATAAGCCTTAAAAAGGGTGTATATGTTCAGATTAAAGGTCCGCAGTATGAAACGCCTGCCGAAATCGGAGTGCTCGGCATTTTGGGTGCTGATGCCGTAGGTATGAGCACAGTTATAGAAGCGATAGCCGCAGTCCATGCGGGAATGAGGGTCTGCGGTATTTCCGCCATTACGAATATGGCGGCAGGAAAAACAAAATCACCCCTTTCACACAAAGATGTGATTGAAAGCTCAAAGAAAACAGAAAATGATTTTTGCCGCCTGATAGACGGAATTATTAAGAACATATAAAAGCGCGAGCGGATTTCCGCTCGCGCTTTTATGATTGGTGCCTTTAGGTGTGGAAATAAACCCCCGGTTCTACCGGGGGAAGGAAAA
>CACXEV010000003.1 GCA_902766755.1 Oscillospiraceae bacterium
ACTTTGTTTGTTCTTCGGACCGGGTGATGAGACCGGCGGTGAGTTTTTAAGAGTGGTGCTTAATTCCCTTCATTTTATGACGGAAAAAAAGAAAAATCCGGTGCTGATAAAAGCCATTACCGAGCTTCGTTTATGCTCTATATCCGGATACGCTCCCGGACTGATCGCTTGTGCCGGATGTGGGAAATATGAGGATAAAACAATGTATTTTAAACCGGATATCGGCGCTCTTACCTGTGAAAACTGTAAAAAAGAAAACTCCATTCCGATTAACAGGACTGTTCTTGATGCTATGCGTCATATTGTATATTCTGATATTGAAAATCTATATTCATTCGATATACCGTCAAAGGATATTTCAGAACTTGAAAAAGTAACCGAGAAATATATTGTTTTTCAGTCCGAACATAGATTTTCAACTCTTGATTTTTATCATTCTGTAAAGTAGGGCATATATGGATTATTCGTTTGAACATTCAATAAAAACACTTGAGCTTGATAAGGTGTTAGCGGCTGTGTCAGCCGAAGCGGTAACCGAGGATGCAAAAAACAAGGTTTTATCTTTGCACCCTAAAAATATTGATACAAAGGTACAAGCCCTTTTAAGCGAAACAGATACTGCATATAAGCTGTTGGCTAAATTCAGTGCACCTTCGTTTTCCGGCGCTAAAAATGTTTCCGAGCCGCTTAAAAAGGCGGTAAGAGGCGCATCGCTTTCATGTGCCGAACTTTTGGATATAGCGGAGGTTCTTCGTAACATCAGAACATTAAAATCCTGGCGGAACAATAATGATAATACCGATGATGTTCTATCAAAGTATTTTAGTTTATTAAACCCCAATAAATTTCTTGAGGATAAGATTTTTTCATCAATAAGCGGTTCTAACGAAGTGTCGGATACTGCCTCGGATACACTCTACGATATAAGGCGAAAAATCACATCAAAGTCATCAAAAATTCGTGAATCGCTTGAAAAAATAGTGCGTTCAGGGGCGGCAAAATATCTGCAAGAGGCGGTCATTACTCAGCGTGACGGCAGATTTGTTGTACCCGTAAAGCAGGAATATAAAGGCGAAATTAAGGGCATTGTGCACGGCACATCATCCTCCGGTTCAACCTTATTTATTGAACCTATGAGTGTGCTTGAAACCAATAATGAAATAAGAGTGCTTGAAGCAAAAGAAGCTGATGAAATAGCGAGGATACTCTACGAGCTTTCTGCATTTTGCGGTGAATTTGCGGACAGTATAAATTCTTCGTATGAAGCTATTATAAATCTTGATTTAATATTTGCTAAAGCAAAATACGCTTATAAAACAGAGGCAATAATGCCTTCTTTAAATAATCAGGGATATATCTTTCTTAAAAGAGCCAGGCATCCGCTTATCCCTAAAAGTCGCGTGGTTCCAATTACCGTGTCTTTAGGCAAAGAATATGAGTCACTGATAATTACCGGCCCTAATACAGGCGGTAAAACGGTTACGCTTAAAACAATAGGTTTGTTTACACTTATGACTATGTGCGGACTTATGATACCGGCTGATGACGGGAGTTGTATTTCGGTATTTTCAAAAGTGTTTTCGGATATTGGTGATGAGCAGAGTATCACTCAATCGCTTTCGACATTCTCTTCCCATATGGTGAATATAGTTTCTATTTTGGAACTTGCCGATGATAATACACTGGTGTTGTTGGACGAGCTTTGCGCAGGTACGGATCCCATTGAGGGCGCGGCGTTAGCAAAGGCAATTATTATGAAGTTGTTAAAAGTCGGTGCCAGAACCGCGGTTACTACTCATTTTCCGGAGCTTAAAGCTTATGCGATCGATACTGACCGCGTTGAAAATGCCTCCTGCGAGTTTGATGTTAATACACTTAAACCTACTTATCGTCTTATTGTAGGTGTTCCGGGAAAATCAAACGCTTTTGCAATTTCTTCAAGACTCGGAATATCCGATGAAATAATAGATACTGCTAAAGCACAGCTTACTGAAAATGATATGAGATTTGAAAGGGTTGTAAGCAGTCTCGAAAAAGCAAGGTTTAAAGCCGAACGCGACGCGGAAGAAATATCGACGGTTAAATCGAGAATATTAGGCGAGAAAAAGCGGCTTGATGAAAAAGAAAAGGAATTTGAAAATAAAAAGCAAAAGATCATTGACGCTGCGCGCGAGCAGGCAGGTGCTATTCTTGATAAAACCCGTATGCATTCGAATGCGCTTTTAAGTGAACTTGAAGAGCTAAAGAAAAAAATCAATGCCGAGAATGCCGGTACCAGCGTTGAAAAGGCGAGAAGTGCTTTTAAAGGTAAATTGAAAGCAATGGAGGAGGAAGCAGACCCGGTGGTAACGCATGACTCGGGAGAGAAACTTGATGGTGTACCCGGTATAGGTGACGAAGTATTTGTCAGGTCTCTCGGTAAAAATGCCGCCATTTTAAAGATTGATGCGGACTCGGCGCGCGCCTATGTATCATCAGGGGCATTAAGGCTGTGGATAGGTTTTGATGAGCTCGGAAAAGCAAATCCCCGAAAAAAAGAAAAAGTGAAAAAAATGCGAACTCTTACGGGTCTTGCTTCCCGTGCGGAACGCAGCGTACCCGGTGAAATCGATATACGCGGCATGGCTTCGGATGAGGCAATAATAGAGCTTGATAAGTATATTGACAATGCTGTTTTATCGGGTATTACGGATATAAGGATCATTCACGGTAAGGGAACAGGCGTTTTGCGTAAAGCGGTTCAAAGTCACCTTAAAGGGCACAAAAGCATTAAAAGCTTTCGTATTGGAGTTTTCGGTGAGGGTGAAAACGGAGTTACGATAGCACAGGTAAAGGAATAGTTTTTTGTTTATTTTTCGGACAAAATGTGATAGTGTTTAATAAGAATGATTGTGGAGGTAGTTGCATGAAAAGAATAGTTTCTGTTTTTCTGGCAGTGGCCCTTTTATTAACATTGGTGCCGGTTTATGCTTTTGCGGAGGAAATAGTATCGATTTCTTATACTCCTAAAAATCAGATCACCCGGTATTTTGAACAAGGGGGCGGTGTTGAGCTTGACAACAATAATCACGAGTATTACCATTATAACGCCGTTCAACGCTCTTCAGGCGATATTTTTACCGTAAATTACAGCAGCGGTAAAGTTGATTATGTGCTTGAATTCAATCCCGAGCCGGTATACGTTTCAACTATTGATCCTAACGATGTTATCGACGGTAATGAAGTTGATATGTACGATCAGCAGAGTATTGAGCATTTTAATCTCGGAAACGATAATAAGCTTTATGTAAGATACGGCGGAAAAACCTGCTATATCAATGTAAATATTGTTATAAACCCCATAAAGTCTATTGTTTATACTCCTGTTGAAAATATTGTTATTTATGAAAATGTTGACGGCAGATGGGTTAATGATGGTGATACGGATTACTTTGAGTATAACGCGCCGCCATTCAAAGAGGGCGATACACTCACAGTAAACTATCTTGGCGGTGACTCGGTAGTATATACACTTCAGAGTAATGATGCCGGTGATGATTGGATTTTGCGTTCTGCCGACGGGAAAATACTCAATAATGAAGAAATTACCGTTGCTGATCAGCAATGGGAAAAGCATTGGAAACCCGGTGAGAATGAATTTATAATTAAATACCACGGTGCGTCAGCTTCGGTTAAGGTTAATATCAGGCATACTCCGAGCGATTGGATAATCGATAAAAAGCCCGGATTGGATAAAGCGGGGTTAAAGCATAAGGAGTGCACCGCTTGCGGTGAGGTTCTTGAAACTGAAATTATACCTGTGGTCGATCCCTCGCTTCCGCGCGTAGAAATAGAAAGCCTTAAGGCGAATGCGGGTGAAACGGTTGATGTAAAAGTTTTGGTAAGGAATAATCCCGGTATAAATTCTATGAAGCTTTCAATTTCTTACGATACGGATTTAACACTCGAAAATGTGGCGTTTAGCAACGATATCGGTAATTTGGCGATAGCTTCACAGTCGCTTGAAAGTCCGATGATACTTAACTTTGTTTACGGCGATAAGAATTTCAATACTGCCGATTATACTTTCGCGGTTTTGACCTTTAAGGTTTCGGATGGGGCAAGTGATGGACTTAAATATGTATCCGCAAGTTACGATCAGGAAAATGTTTATAACATCAATGAATACCATGTAAAATTTGAAACGGTTGACGGCGGAATAGATGTTGAAAGTTATCTGCCGGGAGATATAAACGGCGACGGTAAGGTAAACAATAAAGACATTACAAGGCTTATGCAGTACCTTTCAGGCTGGAGCGTCAGTGTAAATGAGCCGGCACTTGATGTGAATAACAACGGAAGCGTAAATAACAAAGATATTACCCGTCTGTTTAAGTATCTGTCCGGTTGGGATGTTGCAATTTATTGATTGTGTTTGGCTGCACCGATTTTAGGATCGGTGCGGCTTTTGTTGGTGCCTTTAGGTGTGGAAATAAACCCCCGGTTCTACCGGGGGAAGGAAAACGAGCGAAGCTACAATAAAACGGGCGAGG
>CACXEV010000004.1 GCA_902766755.1 Oscillospiraceae bacterium
ATAAACCTTAGATACTCTTTGTTTTTTCCATTATAACACAAACTTAGCTTCAAGTATAGCTATTTGCATATTTATCGGTTTACTTTATATTGTTTTCGTAAGACGCGCTCATATTTTTTATCCCGAGATTTTCAATAGTTTATAAGAAAAACTTTTGGCACCTTCCAAAATGGAAGGTGCCAAAATCATTCTTTTTTGATAAACAGAATTATTTCATACTGTTTTCGTAAGACTCGATCATCTTTTTAACCATCTGACCGCCGATAGAACCAGCCTGCTTAGAGGTAAGATCGCCGTTATAGCCCTGCTTAAGGTTTACGCCAACTTCATTGGCAGCTTCCATCTTAAAACGATTGAGAGCATCCTTTGCTGCTGCATTTTTAGCCATTTCTTTTCACTCCTAACTTTATTAGCATTATCGGCGCTTGCAAGTTTATTTTTTGATTTTATAATAAAAATATTATAGGTAAATTTTGAGCATATTTTTGCATTATGTTATTTTTTTAACAAAATAACTGATTCTTTCTTTAAAAAAATCAAAAAGAATGACAAACATTTAACAAACATATTGACATATCTTTCTTCTTAACATATAATAGAATGGTCAAAAATATTGGAGGTAATTATTATGGCAAGAGTTTATAATTTTAGTGCAGGTCCTTCGATGCTGCCGGAAGAGGTTTTAAAAACGGCAGCTAATGAAATGCTTGAATACGGTTCAACCGGTCAATCGGTTATGGAAATGTCCCATAGATCAAAAGAGTATGATGCTATTATTAAACAAGCAGAAGCTGATTTAAGGGATATTATGAATATTCCCGATAATTATGAGGTCCTTTTCTTGCAGGGTGGCGCGTCAACTCAGTTTGCAATGGTTCCGCTTAATCTTATGAACAAGAATCACAAGGCCGATTATATTATAACAGGTCAATGGGCAAACAAAGCATATAAGGAGGCTGCTCGTTACGGTAACGCTCGGGCAGTAGCTTCCAGTGCGGATAAGACATATTCTTATATTCCTAAAACAACTGCTGCGGATTTTGATAAGGAAGCAGATTATGTTCATATTTGTATGAATAACACAATTTACGGAACAAAATTCCATCAGCTTCCGGATGTAGGCAATATTCCGCTTGTAGCAGATATTTCAAGTTGTATTTTGTCAGAGCCTATCGATGTTAGTAAGTTTGGAGTTCTTTATGCCGGAGCGCAGAAAAATGTTGCCCCTGCCGGTGTAACGATCGTAATTATTCGCAAAGATCTTATCGGTAATGCTATGGATATTACTCCTACAATGCTTAATTATCAAACACACGCTGATAATGCATCTATGTTTAATACACCGCCTTGTTATTCTATTTATGTGGCAGGCCTTGTGTTTAAATGGATTAAGAAGGTTGGCGGCCTTGAGGCGATGAAAAAGATTAATGAAGATAAGGCAAAAATTCTTTATGATTTTCTTGATATGAGTAAAATGTTTAAGGGTACAGTGGTGCCTGAGGATCGTTCACTTATGAATGTTCCTTTTGTAACTGGTAGTGATGAACTTGACGCTAAATTTGTAGCTGAGGCTAAGGCAAATGGTTTTGTAAATATCAAAGGTCACAGAAGCGTAGGCGGTATGCGCGCATCAATTTACAACGCAATGCCTATAGATGGTGTTAAAAAACTTGTAGAGTTTATGAAAAAATTTGAAGAGGAAAATGCGTAATGTATAAAATTAAAACTTATAACAAGATTTCAAAAGTAGGACTTACTGTTTTTGACGATAAATATACAATAGGCGATGAGGTCGAGAATGCTGACGGTGCAATAGTTCGATCTGCCGCACTTCACGATACCGAATTTCCGGAGTCTCTTAAGGCAATAGCAAGAGCCGGTGCCGGCACAAACAATATTCCGATTGACCGATGCAGTGAACAAGGAATTGTTGTATTTAATACGCCGGGTGCTAATGCTAATGCAGTAAAAGAATTGGTGATCGCAGGCATGCTTATATCTTCACGTCGCGTTATCCCGGCAATTGAGTGGGCAAAAACTCTTAAAGGTCAAGGCGACGAAGTAGGTAAACTTGTTGAAAAGGGAAAGAGTGCATTTGCCGGTCCTGAACTTAAGGGTAAAACGCTTGGTGTGATCGGACTTGGAGCCATAGGCGTATTGGTGGCTAATGCCGCAAATCATCTTGGTATGACCGTTTTTGGCTATGATCCTTATCTTTCGGTAAATTCCGCTTGGAACCTTACTCATAATGCTGTTCATATTTATGATATTAACGAGATATTTAAAAAATGTGATTACATTACAATTCACGTACCGCTCGTTAAGTCAACAAAGAATATGATAAATAAGGATAGTATTGCTTTGATGAAAGACGGAGTACGCATCCTTAACTTTGCTCGTGCAGGACTTGTAAATTCCGATGATATAAAAGCGGCGCTTGAAAGCGGTAAGGCAGCGGCTTATGTCACGGATTTTCCGACCGACGAAGTTTTAGGAGTTGACGGTGTAATTGCCATACCGCATCTTGGTGCATCAACTCCTGAATCGGAAGATAACTGTGCGGCAATGGCTGCTAAAGAGCTGATCGATTATATCGAGAACGGTAACATAACTAATTCTGTAAACCTTCCTGAGATAAGTATGCCGCGCAGCAGTGAAAAGCGAATTTGTGTTATTCATAAAAATATACCTAATATGCTTACATCTATTACCGGAATTGTTGCAAATAACAATGTAAACATTGAGAATATGCTCAACAAATCACGCGGTGAATATGCATATACTATGCTTGATGTCAGCGGAATAGATCCTGATGAAATTGTCAAGAAGATCAAATCTGTAGAGGGTATTATACGCGTTCGCGTAATTTGATAAAAAAATAAGAGGTGAAAACCGTTGGAAGTATCTGCATTTATTCTATACTTTGTAATAGTTTTAGCAATAGGCGTCTTTTTCTATTTTAAAAGCCGTAAAAACAGCAATGAGGAAGAATACTTTTTAGGCGGAAGAAGTATGGGGCCGTGGGTTACAGCACTCAGCGCTCAGGCTTCTGATATGAGTGCCTGGCTTTTAATGGGACTTCCTGGCAGTGTATTGGCTTTCGGTTTAGGTCAAGCATGGATCGGTATTGGCCTTGCGCTCGGCACCGCTGCCAACTGGATATTTGTAGCGAGGCGTTTACGCAGATTTTCAGCTGCCGCAAATGACTCTATAACTTTACCTCAATACCTGGCAAATCGTTTCGTAACAGGTGGTAGGTTATTGCAGATAATAAGTGCTGTAATTTTTCTTGTATGTTTTACCGTTTATGTTGCTTCAAGCTTTGTTGCAGGTGCTTCGGTATTCACCTCGGTTTTTCCAAAACTTAATGAGCAAACGGCATTGCTTATTTTTGCTGCAATTATTGTTCTTTATACATTCTTAGGCGGCTTCAAAGCTGTTTGTTGGACTGATTTTTTCCAAGGTATGCTTATGTTAATAGCTTTACTTGCAGTGCCGATCGTGCTTTTAGTAACTAAGGATTTGGATTTTGCAAAGCTTAATATTACATATCAGTATATCGAAAACGGGGAAACCGTTTCTTGTGTTTTCGGTCAAAATCTATTTGGGGCTTCCTGGCAAGATATTGTATCTGGGCTTACTTGGGGACTCGGTTATTTTGGTATGCCTCATATTCTGGTTCGTTTTATGTCTATAAAGAAATCATCAATGATCAAAAAGAGTGCCACCGTTGCAATAATTTGGGTTACTATTGCTCTTTTTGCCGCGATTATTATTGCCGTACTCGGCAGAGTATACATCGGAGAAGAATTATTAGCGTCCGGCGCTCAAAAAATGGTGTTTATAGAACTCGCAAGAAAGCTTTTCCCCGGTTTTATTGCGGGATTACTGCTTGCGGCTATTATTGCCGCATCAATGAGCACTGCTGACAGTCAATTATTAGTAGCTTCTTCCTCTTTTACAAGCGATATTTATAAGCCGATATTCCGTAAAAATGCATCTGACAGGGAAGTTGTTTGGATTGGCCGTATTACAATTCTGATTGTTGCTGTCGTGGCTTACTTTATTGCAAGCGCAAAGGGTAAAGGCGCTCAGGCGATTATGGATATGGTAGGTAATGCCTGGGGTGGCTTTGGAGCATCTTTCGGACCTGTAGTAATTCTTTCTTTGTTCTGGAAAAGACTTACATATAAAGGTGCTATTGCCGGTATTACTGTAGGCGCAATTATTGATGTTTGTTGGCTAATATGGCTTACCGGTTCTACAGGTGTTTATGAGCTTTTACCGGGCTTTATAGCTGGGTTTGTTGCGTGTATTATAGTTTCACTTGTTGATAAGAAACCTACCAAAGAAGTGATCGCTTTATTTGAGCGAGCAACGGATAAAGGCTCGGACTTTTAAACTTAGATTCACATTGACATTTTTAACCTCCTATGTTATATTTCTATTAGATAAACATAGGAGGTTAGTTATATGAGTAAATATTCAGGTACCAAAACAGAAAAAAACTTAATGGCGGCATTTGCCGGAGAATCTCAGGCAAGGAACAAATACACATATTTTGCTTCAAAAGCTAAAAAAGAGGGATTTGAACAAATAGCCGCACTTTTTCTGTCAACTGCCGATAACGAAAAAGAACATGCAAAAATGTGGTTTAAGGAATTAGAGGGTATCGGTAGTACTGCCGAAAATCTTTCCGCCGCTGCAGACGGTGAAAACTATGAATGGACCGATATGTACGAGGTTTTTGCTAAAACCGCACAGGAAGAAGGCTTTTTGGAGTTGGCCGCTAAATTTCGCGCAGTAGGAGAAATAGAAAAGCATCACGAAGAGCGCTATCGCGCGCTTCTTAAAAATGTTGAGGCACAAGAAGTGTTTAAAAAAAGTGAAATTAAGGTTTGGGAGTGCCGCAACTGCGGTCATATTGTTGTTGGAACCGAGGCTCCGGATGTTTGCCCTGTTTGCAATCATCCGCAAGCATATTTTGAAATTCGAAAAGAAAATTATTAATTTAACATTATAATGTGAGGGCAGTCTTTTAGAATGTCCTAACAAATTTTATGAAATGGGGAATTGTTTTGTCAAAAATTATTTTGTTTCAAGGTGATTCAATTACCGATTCCGGTAGAAATCGCGAAAGTGACAATTATGCAGGATACGGTTATCCAACGCTTGTGAAAGCCCAACTTGGTTTTGATAATCCGGGTGAGTATGTTTTCTTTAATCGTGGCGTAAGCGGTGACAGAGTTTTAGATATGTATGCAAGGATTATAAAAGATGTTTTAAATTTAAAACCTGACTATATAAGCATACTAATCGGTGTAAACGATATATGGCACGGTATGGATTGCAATAACGGCACAGGTCTTACCCGTTATGAGAAAGTATATAATACTTTTATTGATGAAATATTATCTGAATTACCGGACATTAAAATAATGATTATGGAACCTTTTGTTTTAAGAGGCACTGCTACTGATGATAGGGAAGACCAGCCCGATCGCTTTAATGAATTCAGCAGTGGAGTATATGAAATTGCAAAAGCCGCTCGCCGGGTAGCAAAAAAACATAATCTTCCGTTTGTAGAATTACAGGAAAGTTTTAATAAGGCTTGTGAACTTAATGAGGCAAGTTATTGGCTTATAGATGGAGTGCATCCTACAACTATGGGTCATGAGCTTATTAAAAGAGAATGGATAGAGACTTTTAATAGAATAAAATAATACAATTATATATAAGGTAATTTGCAAAATAACCGAGGAAGACAAAATAGAAATTGATTAATAAGTTTTAAGCATAAAAAATCCTTGCTCTTTTTGAGCAAGGATTTTTTATAATGCAATCTGATTTAATTATTTCTTACCCTTTATCGCTGCCTGAGCGGCGGAAAGTCTTGCTATCGGCACACGGAAAGGTGAGCAGGATACATAGTCAAGACCGATATTATGGCAGAACTCAATGGATGAGGGATCGCCGCCGTGCTCACCGCATATACCGCAGTGAAGTGTGCTGCGAACTGCCTTACCGTTCTTAACAGCAAGCTCCATAAGCTGACCTACGCCGGTTGTATCAAGACGGGCAAACGGATCAGACTCAAAAATCTTGTTCTGATAGTATGCCGGCAAGAACTTACCTGCATCGTCACGGCTGAAGCCGAATGTCATCTGAGTAAGGTCGTTAGTACCGAAGCAGAAGAACTCAGCCTCTTTTGCGATATCAGCAGCGGTAAGAGCCGCACGCGGAATTTCGATCATAGTACCAACTTCATACTTAAGGTCGCTGCCGGCTGCGGCGATAACCTCGTCAGCAGTCTTAACAACAACATCCTTAACAAACTTAAGCTCTTTAACTTCGCAAGCGAGCGGAATCATAATCTCAGGAACTATATTCCAATCATTATGACGGGCTTTAACTGCGATAGCAGCCTTGATAACAGCCTTTGTCTGCATCTTAGCAATTTCAGGATAGGTAACTGCCAAGCGGCAACCACGGTGACCCATCATCGGGTTGAACTCGTGAAGGTCATTTATAACCTGCTTGATGTAAGCAACGGTCTTGCCCTGAGTTTTAGCAAGAGCTTCAATATCAGCTTCCTCGGTAGGAACAAACTCGTGAAGTGGGGGATCGAGGAAACGAATGGTTACCGGATGACCGCCGAGAGCTTCAAACAAGCCTTCAAAGTCAGCCTGCTGCATAGGCTCAATCTTATCGAGAGCCTTCTCGCGCTCTTCAACAGTTTCAGAGCAAATCATTTCACGGAAAGCACCTATACGATCAGGATCAAAGAACATATGCTCGGTCCTGCAAAGACCGATACCCTGAGCGCCGAGCTCTGCGGCACGCTTAGCGTCAGCCGGAGTATCAGCATTGGTGCGAACCTTTAAGGTTCTGAACTTATCAGCAAGCTGCATTATTCTGCCGAAGTAACCGCTGTTAGGATCAGCGGGAACTGTCGGAATAATCATATCATAGATGTTACCGGTTGAACCGTCAAGTGACAGACCGTCACCCTCTTTAAATACCTTACCGGCAAGGGTGAACTGCTTATTCTCTTCATCCATCTTAATATCGCCGCAACCTGATACACAGCATGTACCCATACCACGGGCAACAACTGCGGCGTGAGAGGTCTGACCGCCGCGAACGGTAAGAATACCCTGAGCATACTTCATACCTTCAATGTCTTCAGGAGAGGTTTCAAGACGAACAAGGATTACCTTTTCGCCGGCCTTGCCTCTTTCGGCGGCATCTTCAGCGGTGAATACGATCTTACCGGCAGCGGCACCCGGAGAAGCGGCAATACCCTTACCAACAACATTGTTCTTATCGGCATCTTTAAGAGCCTTAGGATCAAATGTCGGATGGAGAAGCATATCAAGGCTCTTAGCATCAATCTGCATAACTGCTTCTTCTTCGCTTATCATACCTTCATCAATGAGGTCGCAAGCAATTTTGATAGCAGCGGCAGCTGTACGCTTACCGTTACGGGTCTGAAGCATAAAGAGTTTGCCATGCTCAATGGTGAACTCCATATCCTGCATATCGCGATAGTGGTTTTCAAGAGTTTTGCAAACGCCCTGGAACTGCTCAAAAGCCTCAGGGAACTTGTCCTTCATTTCAGAAATCGGCATAGGTGTACGAACGCCGGCAACAACATCTTCGCCCTGAGCGTTTGTAAGGAATTCACCCATAAGGCCCTTTTCACCGGTAGCCGGGTTACGGGTAAAGGCAACGCCTGTACCGCAATCATCACCCATATTACCGAATGCCATCATCTGAACGTTAACGGCTGTTCCCCAAGAATAAGGAATATCGTGGTCCATACGATAGATGTTGGCACGGGGGTTGTCCCATGAACGGAAAACGGCTTTGATAGCCTCGAAAAGCTGTTCCTTAGGATCAGACGGGAAGTCTTTTCCGAGCTGCTTCTTATACTCAGCTTTAAACTGAGTAGCAAGCTCTTTAAGATCATCGGCTGTAAGCTCAACATCGAAGGTAACACCCTTCTTTTCTTTCATTTCATCAATGAGCTTTTCAAAATACTTTTTGCCAACCTCCATAACAACATCGGAGAACATCTGAATAAATCTTCTGTAGCAATCCCAAGCCCAACGGGGATTATTAGACTTCTCGGCAATAACATTAACAACTTCATCGTTAAGACCGAGGTTGAGAATGGTATCCATCATACCGGGCATTGAAGCACGCGCGCCGGAACGAACAGATACGAGAAGCGGATTTTCAAGGTCACCGAACTTTTTGCCGGTAATTTCTTCCATCTTTTCGATGTATTCCATAATCTGTGCCTGGATATCAGCGTTAATCTGACGACCGTCTTCATAATACTGTGTGCAGGCCTCTGTGGAAATTGTGAAACCCTGGGGAACGGGGAGACCGATACTTGTCATCTCTGCAAGGTTGGCACCCTTACCGCCTAAGAGCTCACGCATCTGCGCATTACCTTCGCTAAAAAGGTAAACATACTTGTGACTCATTTAAGTCAACCTCCTAAATAAATTTATGGACAGACCATAGTTTACAAATTTAGTATGCAAATAAACATAATTCTTGCATATCTAATTCATTATATCACAATTTTTTAAAAAATAAAGGAAAATTTTTCAAAAAACAAAAAAATCGGCGGACCAACGGTCCGCCGCAAGTTCAAAAATAATTCTTTAACCCTTGATATACGCCTCGTGATACCGGATATGCGACAATAAATCCGGCAATTATCTCTACAAGACCGTTTATTCCCACAAACAGTATCACAAAAATAAACGGGTTTGCCGCACCTAAGATATAAACAAAATTCTGTATTGTTTCTCCTTTATAAAAAAGTGCAACCAGTGTTGACATAAAGAAAACCGTATTTAAAATCGGTGCGATAAGTGAGCACACGACAAAGCGTAACTCGTTTACTGCCTTATTGCCTTTTTTCATACCTGAGGCAATAGCACCGGTAATAAATCCAGCTAAAACTCTTGTCGGCACACAAACCAAAAAAGCATAAAACGCGCTTTCGCTTAAAAGCAGGGCACCGAACTGGCTGTAACCAAAGCATTGCAAGAAGCTGACAATGCCGAAAACACAGCCAAGCACAGCGCCTGCAACAGGTCCGTAAAGAATAGCGCCTACCGCTATGGGTACCATTGAAAATGTAATTTCAAGGCCCATTGTTCTTAGCGGTATAAATGAGATGACGGCAACTATTGCCGAAAGTGTCGCTAAAACAGTTAGCTTTACAGTTTTGTTTTGTTGTGGATTTTTTGACATTTTTAATACCTCCGATACTGTCCGATATTTGCGGTACAGTTCATAATATTTGCATTATCCTAACGGATAAATAATGCCTTATTTATTGCGTTCGTATATTTCGCGCAAGCCATCAAGCAAAAGGTTTTCATCGTATATTATATCATGCTGACAGTGTGCGACAATTTCTTTTGAAAGACCGCCTGTTGCGACAATGGTAGGAAATGCACCGAGCTCGGCGGATATTTGTTCAATAAGCCCATCAAGCATAGCGGCAGCACCATATACTAAGCCAGACTGCATACAGTCAACAGTATTTGTGCCGATAACATTTTTAGGTGCATTTATGCTAACACTCGGCAGTGCTGCGGTGTTTTCAGTAAGAGCTTTAAGTGTGAGCCTTACACCGGCTGCAATTACACCGCCTCTGTATGTCCCGTTTTCATCAATCACGCTAAGAGTAGTGGCAGTTCCCATATCAATAACTATGCAGGGAAGCGTATATTCATTTATAGCACCTACGGCACCGGCAACTAAATCCGCACCGAGCTGAGCCGGATTATCAATTTTAATATTTAAACCCGTTTTAATACCGGGGCCGAGCTCGAGAGGTACAATATCACAAAGAAAAGATATTGCTTGCTTAATTGCAACGCAAACAGTAGGTACTACCGATGCAATAATACAATCCTCAATATCCCGGTTATTATATCCGTGCAATTCAAGAAGATTTTTCAGGTAAATAGCATACTGATCCGATGTTGTTTTGTTATCTGTGGCAAGACGCGATGTGAACAGCAGTACCTGTTCGTTGTAGACACCAAGCGTCACATTAGTATTTCCAATATCAACCGCCAGTAGCATATAATCACTCCCTCAACATTACAATGATATTTTAGCATTGATTTATGATAAATGCAATAAGCAGAATGTTAGAGATAACAAAGTAAAATAAAACTTATTTGTGTTTTCTGCATAAATACGAATATAATTCTATTTTGGAGACAACCACCTACATTAACATTTTTATAGGTTGACTTAATTGTTAAGCTTTGGTATAATAAACAAAATTATAACCTCGGTTGTGTATAGGTGGAATGTATGGAAAATAATGAGAATAAAGCATTTGTCAATACAGCTTCTTTGTTTGAAGAAAATGATTATTATAAAAGTGAGCGCGAAGCCCTACTAAAAAGAAACGAGGAATTATTATTTGAGAACCAGCAACTTCAGATTGAAATTAGTAATATTAAAAATACGATTTCTTGGAAATTGACTGCTCCAATAAGGGGTATTCGTATTTTAATCCGCATTATTTTCCGTTTTTTAAAAAAGCTTTTTTCGTTTGCAAAGTTTTTTAGCTTTTCAAATATTAAAAAAATTTTAAGATCACTCAGAATAGTTGGTTTTAATCGCACAATACATACTATCAAATACCGTTTAGCTGCTAATCAAATACAATCAGATGCTTATACTGTTTGGATGCAATATAATGATCCGAAGCTCAGCGAACTTGAAAATCAAAGAAAAACAATATTCAAAATCAATCCTAAAATAAGTATTATTGTTCCGATGTATAAAACACCGGTTGATTTCTTTGCGGAGCTTGTGCACGGTATGGTCAGCCAAACCTATAAAAACTGGGAACTTTGTCTTGAAGACGGAAGCCCTGAAAGGAACATAAAAATTGAGGAAATTTGTAAAAAGGACGAGCGTATTAAGTATAATTACACCGGAAAGAATCTCGGAATTGCCGGAAACACTAACGAGGCTTTAAAGCGTGCTACAGGCGATTATATTGCTCTTCTTGACCATGATGATTTGTTGCCGCCCAACTGTCTTTATGAAATTGTAAAAGCAATTAATGATGATCCGGATGTTGAGTTTATTTATACTGATGAGGATAAGTTTACAACAATTGACAAGCCGCGTTTTGACCCACATTTCAAACCTGATTTTGCCATTGATACGCTCAGAGCGGTAAATTATATTTGCCATTTTTCTGTTTTCAGGCGTGATATTATGGATAAGCTCGGCGGCGAGAGATCGGAGTATGACGGTGCGCAGGATTATGACTTGATAATTCGTATGGCAGAAATAGCGCATAATATAAAGCATATACCAAAGATTTTATATCATTGGCGTGTGCATGATAATTCGACATCAAAGGCTAATTCCGATGCCAAACCTTATGCTTTTGAGGCGGGTATTAAGGTTTTGGAGGATCACTTGAAAAGAGTAGGGATTGAGGGTACCGTTTCTCACGGAGCTACACTTGGCACTTATAAAATTGATTATAGGGTTGTCGGAAATCCAAAAGTAACCGTTTTAATACCTAATTATAATGAGGCCGATACACTGAAGGTGTGTATTGATTCGATTTTAAATCTTACAACATATGATAATTACGAGATAGTAATTATTGAAAACAACAGTACCGAAAATTCAATATTTGAATATTATAAAGAACTTGAAAAAAATGCACGTATCAAAGTTCTCAGATATCCTGATAAGGGATTTAATTATTCCCGCATAGTCAATTACGGGGTTAAGAATACTGACGGTGAGTTTATTGTTCAGCTTAATAACGATACCGAACTTTTAACGCCTGATTGGCTCGAAAAAATGATAGGTATGTGCCAGAGAAGCGATGTTGGAGCAGTTGGCGTAAAGCTATACTATCCTGATGATACAATTCAACATGCCGGTGTTGTTTTGGGCATAGGTGGCGTGGCAGGACATCTTTTTAAGGGACTTGACAGATGTCGTCATGGTTATTTTTCGCGTGACAGCTATATTCAAAATTTAAGTATTGTTACGGCTGCTTGTATGATGGCAAAGCGGTCTGTTTATGAAGATGTAGATTATATGGAAGAAAATCTTGCGGTGGCATTTAATGATGTAGATTTTTGTATGAAAGTGATTACTTCCGGTAAACTCATAATATACAATCCTTTTGTTGAGTTTTATCATTATGAGTCGAAATCAAGGGGCTTTGAAAACACCCCTGAAAAAGTCAAAAGATTTAACGGTGAAATCGCCTTTTTTAAAGAAAAATGGAAAAAAGAATTGTCCGAGGGAGATCACTATTATAATCCTAACTTACGACTTGACAATGATCAATGTGGTATTAAAGAAGAAATAGTTACGCATTAACTTCTAAAATCACTTTTTATAATCATTGAAGCTAAGAGGTTTGAAAAAATGAATACACAAAATCTGTTTTCAAAATTACCAATGGCAGTTAAAATAATATGCTTTGCGATTTCAGCGGCGTTGTTTGTCTTATTTTCCATAGAGTTGTTCGTAATTTGTGGTAACAGAATTAATATGTTGATTTATAGAGAAACTTTTTTGACCATCGCTTTTATCCTTTTTCTTCTTCATATCTTTATTGATATCAAAGTTCTTTATGGATTTATCTTTAAGCAAAGATTCTTACTTGGATTATTTTTACTTGTTTTGCTTGTTGCAGCAAAGATTAATTTTTCTAATATTGCAGTATTCAATCAATATGTTCAGCCTGGAAAAGGAAATGAATTTATCTCACCGATTTTTGGGACACCAAGGGCAATCAGAAGCGATGAATGGGGAGTATCAACCCCACGTACGCTCACTTATCAATATTGTGCCGGTGAAAAATATAATGATATTATTATGGGAACTGAAACGCCAAACTTGTCGGCCACAAATGTTCTTTTATCTCCTGCAATTATTGCAAAACCGATTTATATCGGGTATTTATTTTTGAGTGCTGATTACGCGCTTGCTTTTCAGTGGAGCGGTCTTTTCATTCTTGCCATCCTAATGGTAAATGAGTTTTTTTTGGTTGTTACAAAAGAAAAGAAAGTGATTTCCGCCTCTCTCTCCTGCGTAATTGTTTTTTCATCTTTCTTTATGTGGTGGTCCGGTGTAGTAGGAATAGTTTATGGTACGGGTGCAACAGCATATATTTACCGCTTTTTAAATACAAAAGCATTCAAAAGAAGAGTGTTTTACGGTATAGTTGTGGCTATTTTAGGCGCCTCTTTTGTCTGTGATTTATACCCGGCATGGCTTGTACCGTCAGGATACATATTTCTTTCCGTTATTATATGGGCTTTTATTTCCAATTTTGAAAACATTAAGAGATTTATAATTAAGGATTGGGTCGTTTTTGGGTTGGTAATTGCTTTAGCTCTTACCATTATTGGTTTATATTATATAAATCAATTGGACTATTTAAATGCGATATCTTCCACAACTTATCCCGGAGCCAGAGAGGATTTTGGGGGATTTTCTTTAAACAAATTATGGGAATATCCCGCCTCACTTTTATTCCCGTTTAAATCTGGCGGTTTTGCAGAAAGCGAACATGGAACATTTTTTTCCTTTTTTCCTCTTCCTATGTTGTTATCTGTCTATTTATTATTTAAATCAAAAAAGAAAGATATTTTAAGTATTTTTCTTCTTACTGTAGCGCTATTTTTAACAATTTATTGTACGGTTGGGCTCCCCACTTTTTTAGCTAAAATAACTTTAATTTCAAATTCTACTATTTGGCGTGCAGCGGATTATCTTGGATTTATTCAAATTGTAATTCTGGCTAGAGTTCTAAGCGAATATGAGGAAAATAATATTGTAATCCCCAAAACTCTCGGGTTGTTAGTTGCGGCGGCATTAAGTATTTTTACTGTTTTGAATTGTCTTTCCAATTTTCCTGAACCGGGATATATGAGCAAATTATATACAGTGGTATCAATTTTGTATATATTTTTAATGGCGTATTGCTTAATGAGTGAGAAAAGGGATCAAGTAAGAAAGGCCGCTTTGATTAGCCTTGCTGTTTTAAATATATTTAGTGCGGCATTTGTTCTCCCAATTCAAAAAGGTGCGGACCCAATTTATTCCAAACCTGTAGCAAAAGAAATTGCCAGGATTACTCGAAGTTCGGCGGACGCTAAATGGATTGCGGTTGATCAATTTATTGAGGCGAATTTCTATGCGGCTTGTGGAGCAAAGGTTATTAATTCAAATAATTATATTCCCAATATAACAATGTGGAAAGCTTTGTTCCCAAATGGAGAATATGAAGAGATATATAATCGCTATGCACATTTGATTATTTCTTTTACCGATGATACTACTCATTTATCTTTAAACCAGGCAGATTTGATCACGCTATATCTGAATTATGATGATATTGAAAAATTGCAGGCTGAGTATCTTGTTTCTAAGCGGGAGTTTACATCGCATGAACAAGCAGTGATTGATGCGGAAGAAATTTATTCAGAAGATGGAATATTTATTTACAGAATAACCGCTTAAAAGGAGATTAATTAATGAATTACTATCCTCAAGATCATACTTTTGTGATTTGTGCTTATAAGGAAAGTAAGTATTTAGAAGAATGTGTTAAGTCTCTAATTACTCAAAGTGTAAAATCAAAAATTATTATAGCAACATCTACTCCTAATAGTCATATCAATGCTGTTTCTGAAAAGTATGGTATTTCTGTTTATGTAAATAAAGGGGAAAAAGGAATTGGTGGCGATTGGAACTTTGCATATTCAGCTGCACAAAGTCCGCTTGTAACTATTGCTCATCAGGATGATATTTATGAATCTGATTACGCAAAAGAAATGTTGGAGTGTCTAAATCGTTCAAAAAATCCAATTTTGTACTTCAGCAGTTATTATGAGTTGCGCAATTATAAAAAGATTTATAATAATAAGTTGCTTAAAATTAAGCGAATTATGCTTTATCCATTGAAAATAAAAGCTTTTCAAAGTATTAAATTCATACGAAGGATGATTTTGTCATTTGGTTGTCCAATATGTTGCCCTGCTGTCACATTTATTAAAGATAGAGTTGGGGAAAATCCATTTACTAATGATTTTCTTAGTGATATAGATTGGCAACAATGGGAAATTCAATCCAGGAAAATTGGTTCTTTTGTTTATAATCCAAAACCTCTTATGTGTCATAGAATACATAAAGCTTCTGCAACAACTGAAATTATTGGGGACAGTAAACGCTCAGAAGAAGATTATGAAATGTTTTTAAAATTTTGGCCAAAATTGATTGCAAAATTAATGGCAAAATTATATAAAAACAGCGAAAAAAGCAATGAGGTAATTAATGAGTAACAGTGTTTGTAATGGGAAGATTTCTGTTATTATTCCTGTATATAATTCCGGTAAAACATTGCGGTATTGTTTAAACAGTATTTTTGAACAGGAGTATAAAAATTTAGAAATTATAACGATAGATGATGGCTCTGTTGATGATTCGGCCGAAATTATTAACGAGTATATAAAATCAGGAAAAAAAATTAATTATATTTTTCAAAGCAATTCTGGAGCTGCGGTTGCGAGAAATAATGGATTATCTCATGCAACAGGAGAATATGTAACATTTATTGATAGCGATGATTACATTTCAAAATCATTTTTATCTACATTAATAAATTCGGCTGGGGAAAAAACAGATGTAGTAATTACTGGATATACGAATGTTTCATCTAATGGAGATATTTTATCCATTCATAAAATCAAAAATAAAATATTGTCTTATTATTCTAATGTTGGAACTTGTGCAAAACTTTACAAGAGAAGTTTTATTGATCAAAATGAAATTCGTTTTTTAGAAAATGCCAGTTTATTTGAGGATGTCTATTTTACAGTTAAATCTCTTGAATCGGCTAAAAATGTTGTTGTTGCTCCAGGGGCAGGCTATTTTGTTGTGGAAAATTGTGAATCAATTACACACACAATAGGAAAATCAATAGACGTTGTTGACAATATTATTGATGTTTTAAAAATTATCAAAAGTAATATTGTTCCTAAAGATTCAGAGGCAATGGATTATTTTTTAACAAAATCAGCTATTTATTGTATTTTGTTTTCTTGCAAGGGTGCTGACAAAGCAGTTTTATACAAAAAATATGATGATCTTTTTTGCTGGATTAAAGAAAACACAAAAAAAACAAACAAGTATTTTTCTTTTTGGAAAAATTACGGCGAAACCTTTTCCGTTAAAATAATAATTAAAGTTTTTCGTTTTTTACAATCAATTAAACTAGCGAAATTAGCAGTATATTTATATAGTAGGATTTAATATGAAAAATGGTATTAAGAATGTTGCTTGGAATGCAGTCGGATCGACAGTTAATGCTTTTAACTCTCTTCTGTTTGCTATCGTAGCCACAAGAATTAACGGTGTAGATCAAGCAGGAGTCTTTTCCTATGCGTTTGCAAATGCGTGCATTTTTTATGTGATAGGAAGTTATATTGTAAGGGCATTTCAAGTTACCGATATATCTGGCGAGTTTTCAGATAGCGATTATATATACAACCGCTTTATAACCTGTTTTATGATGATTTTGGCATTATTAGCATTTATCATAATAAAATGCTATGATTTTTATAAAAGCGCAATAGTGTTTACTTTGGGGCTCTTTAAATGTTTCGAAGCCTTTTCGGAAGTCCTTTATGGGATCGTTCAAAAAAATGACCAACTTTACAAAGTTGGAATATCTCTTTTTATTAAGGCTACAACTGGAGTTATTGCGTTTGTTTTCATTGACTTTTTCACCAAAAACTTATTGCTTTCGTGCGTTAGTATTGGAATTGTATATTTATTGTTAATTTTGATTTTCGATATTCCCGCTTATAGGTGTTGTCAAAAATCAATTTCTTCATTTTCAATGAAAAGAAATCTTAATTTATTGAAAAAAGGGTTTTCTACATTTATTATTACAATTTTAGGCATTTATTTGATTAATTCTCCCCGTTATGCGATAGATGATTTGCAAAGCAATTCTGTTCAGACAGTATATGGTATCATTATTTTGCCGGCTACATTTATGTGCCTTTTAGGTCAATATATTATTCAGCCATGTTTAACTTCAATATCTGAAAATATTAGACAAAAAAATTATATTATGCTAAAAAAGATTATAACAAGAATTATTTTGTTAATGTGTGTTATCGGCTCGGGTGTTTTTGTTTTGGCATATTTTCTTGAGGAACCTGTATTGAGTTGGATATATAATATAGATTTAAAAAACTACAAAATTGATATGCTTATAATTATTCTGGGCTCTGTGTTATATGGGTTAGAAACGGTTTTATCTTATGTTCTAATATCGTTTAGAAAGACAACGGTACAAGCTTTTATATTTATGGGAGTATCAGTTTTTGCGGCTTTAATATCTTATGCAATGGTTTTAAATATGGGAATCAGAGGTGCCAGCTTAACATATTTATTCGTAATGCTTATTATTGTAACTGCATTTATTTTATGTTTATTAATATTTATGCGTAGGTATAGATTATCATGGAATATGCAAGGAGAATAAAATGAAGACATTGATAATAATTCCTGCTTTTAACGAGGAAGCAAGCATCCTAAATACGGTAAATTATGTATATGAATACAATGCTAAATATAAGACGGATTTTGATGTTATAGTCATAAACGATGGTTCTATTGACAAAACAGAGCAAATCCTTGTCGATAATAATATACCCCATATATGTTTGATTAAAAATCTTGGTATTGGTGGAGCTGTTCAAACTGGATATAAATATGCCGCTTTGAAGAATTATGATGTTGCGGTTCAGTTTGACGGCGATGGGCAACATGATATATCCTTTGTAAAAGACTTAGTGAATAAGATTTGTGATGGTTCTGATATGGTAATCGGTTCTCGTTTTATAAATAGTGAAAAGTCAGGTTTTAAATCTTCTGCAGCGAGAAGATTAGGAATTAAAATCATTTCCGCATTCATTAAGCTTCTTACCGGGAAAAAAGTATTTGATCCTACTTCCGGATTCAGGGCATGCAATAAAGAATTAATAAGTTTTTTTGCTGAGTATTATCCTACAGAATATCCGGAACCTGTATCTGAAGTAACTGTACTAAAACATAGATTTAAAATTTCTGAGATACCAGCTAATATGTATGAGCGACAAGGTGGACAATCTTCAATACACGCTTGGAAAAATGTGTATTATATGATTAATGTCACTGTTGCAATGGTTTTAGAAAGTGTTAAGGGGTATTGAAATGTCGTTAAACTTGAAACTTTTGTCGATTTTTTTTATTCTGACAATGGGATTGGTGATTTTTTTAATTGCCAGAAGGGGAAGAATATCACTAAAATATTCAATAATTTGGTATTTTTGTTTATTTGTGTTACTTTTACTTA
>CACXEV010000005.1 GCA_902766755.1 Oscillospiraceae bacterium
AAATATAGCGCCGAAAATCCACCAGCGATAATAATACCAGAAGTTGCCGGCTTTTTCTTCGATGGTTTGCGGTTTTATCTTGGCAGGAGCCTCATCTGTAATCTCGCCGCTTTGCATTTTTTTTAATTTTAAAAACTCTTCATGCGCTTTACGTTGTTGACTGAGAGTATCACTATCGTAATGCTTTTTATCATCCTGCATATAAAGCACCTACTTTGATGATTTTGTTTTGCTATTAACAAATTTTATAATTTCGCTTGTAGGTATAATTAACAGGGAAAGTCCCATAGAAATTAGCAATTGCTTAACACTTAAAGCTTTTAACCCGAAAACAAATCCTGCCGGGGTAAGGCAAAGAATGAATGTAATAATAACAGTAATAACTGTGGAAATTATCATAAATTCATTTCGCTTAAATCCAATGTTAATTATTGATCCGTCAGAAGCAAAATTAAGAGCATGGAAAATCTGTGATAATATTATTGTTGCAAACGCCATAGTATATGCTGTGCTTACACCGTAAATATTTCCAATAGAGAATGCAATAATGGCACAAACAGTCATCACAACAGAACAAATGAGCATATTTACAGTTGATTTCAAATTGAAAACTCTTGATTTGTTAAATTTGTATGATAAAACAGCATTATCACTACCATAATGGTTAACCGTTACAGATACTGCCGGTGCGGCATCTGTAATCAAGTTTATCCATAAAAGCTGGACGGCTAAAAGGGGAGGCATTTTAAATATAATAAGGCCTAAAATAAAGAAAAGGACTTCCGAGAGATTGCAACCAATCAAATAATGTACTGTGTTTCTGATGTTGTTAATTAAACCGTAACATTCCTTAAATATATTTACAATTGAAGAAAAATCTCTCTTTTTAATTATTGCTCCCGCATTACCGCGCGCAACATCATTACCGTTAGCTCCAATGGCAATTCCAACATTTGCAACAGACAAAACATCTGCATCGTCAAGACCGTTTCCAGTAACGGCAACTGTTTCTCCAATGCTTTTAAAGGTTTCCACAATTCGTAGCTTTTGCGCCGGAGAAATCCTTGCAAAAACGCTGTAATTGCCAATGGTGCTTTTAAGCTCATCGTCGTCTATATTTTCAAGATCATCACCATTTAAAGCTTCACTATCATCCGATATAATGCCAAGCCCCTTTGCAAGGGAAGTGGCGGTCGATAAATTATCACCGGTTATCATAACAACCTTAATACCGGCTCTTCTGCAATAATCAATGCTATATGGAGATTCAGTCCTTAACGGATCTTCAAGGCAGATAACTCCGGCAAATTTTAAATCATGTTCAATTTCTTCGGAATTTGGATTAGCCGGTATTTCATCAAGTGATTTAATTGCAATACAGATAAGGCGTAGTGACTTATTTGCAAGTTCGGTGCAAATATTATTAATCGATTCCGCATCAATACCAACACATCTTTTAATTACTGCTTCCGGCGCACCTTTAATTATAGCAACGGGTCTTCCTTCTATCATATTGATGCTTGTCATCATTTTGCGTTCACCATCAAACGGAATAGATGTAAGTCGCGGATAAGCGTTATCAATATCTGTTTTATCCATATTGCTGAACTTTAAACAGGCTGACTCAATTGCCGATTCGGTTACATCATCCTCAAGCATTGAACAAGCAGTAGCGAGGCGCAAGACAACAGAACTCTTTTTATTTAAAGACTGATTATCTGTGCTTTCCAAAGCTTCACCGTTATATATACATTTAACGAACATATCGTTTGAAGTAAACACACCGGTTTTATCAGCACAAAGAACTGTTACTCCTGAAAGGGATTCTAACGCTGCGGTGTTTTTTATAATAATGCCTTCACGGATTAAACTTCCGGTTCCCAAGGCCGTAACAATAACAGTAACATACGGTAGGCTTTCGGGAATTGCACAAATACCGAGTGCAAAAGCATTAAGCAGTGATTTTACAGTTAATGAGGCAAAAGGTTCGGTAGAAGAAAAACCGATAATTATTCCAATCAAAAACACAACAGTACAGATGATTATTACTGAAATATTAATAGTGCGGAAAACAGAATTGAGTTTTTCCTCTATTCCGGAAATAACACCGCTGACAGGCGAATCATTAACAGTATTTTTTGCAATTTCGGTATTTTTACCGGTTTCGACAACTACGGCTTTTGCACTGCCGTGTATTACATTGCAACCGGAGTATACCATATTTTTTCTGCCTGCAATTGGTACAATATCTTCGAGAATTGCAGTAGAATCTTTTTCAACCGGTATCATATCGCCGGTTAAAGCAAGCTCATTGCAACGAAAAGAATTAGTTTCAACAAGTCGTGCATCTGCACAGACATAATCACCCTGTTTTAAAATTATTATGTCACCGATTACCAGCTCGTTAGACGGTATTATTCGCTCAATTCCTTCGCGTATAACTGTGCAAGTAGGAACGGAAGAAGCTCTGTTATATTGTACTGCTCGATCACAAACGGTAAGATTATACGCTGTAAGCGCACTGTTGAGTATAACAATACCTATTATAAGGAAAGATGAGTAGAATAAGCCTTGATCGTATATTAAAGATACTACAAAGCAAAGAATTGATATTATCGCCATTATATATACGGATTTGTTATTTAATTGACTTAAAAAGCGACGAAAGAAACCGATTGGTTTTACATCAGTGAGTTGATTCTTTCCATATTTTTCAAGCCTTTCATAGGCAACACCGTTAGGCAGACCGTTGTTCTCATCAACAGATAACTCATCTAAAACCGATTTAATATCCGAACTATGCCAAATCACAAAATCACACCTTAAACGTCATATTAATAGATAGGGAAGCGAGCGCAAAGGTCTAAAACGCCGTCTGAAATCAATTTTTTGTTAGAATCAAAGTCAGTAATGGCTAAACTTAACCACTCGGCAATTTTAATCATCTCAGGCTCTTTGAAACCTCTCGAAGTAACAGCAGGAGTACCTATTCTAAGTCCGCTCGTAATAAATGGACTTTCAGGATCGTTAGGGACGGTATTCTTATTTGCAGTTATATGAACCTCATCAAGATTATGCTCAAGTTGCTTACCGGTAATTCCTGTACCGATTAGCTTTAATGTCATAAGATGATTATCGGTGCCGCCGGAAACAAGATTTACACCTCTTTTAATAAGCTCTTCTGATAAGACCTTTGCGTTTTTAACAATTTGTTTTTGGTATTCTTTAAACTCATCGGTAAGGGCTTCGCCGAAAGCAACCGCTTTTGCGGCAATTATATGCATAAGCGGACCGCCTTGTGTGCCTGGAAATATTGCTTTATCTATTGTTTTTGCCAATTCTTCTTTGCAAAGAATAAGACCACCGCGTGTGCCACGCAAAGTTTTATGAGTTGTAGTTGTTACTACATCTGCATAAGGTACCGGAGACGGATGAAGTCCTGCGGCTACAAGGCCGGCAATATGAGCCATATCAACCATTAAGTATGCGCCAACGCTATCAGCAATTTCTCTAAACCTCTTAAAATCAATAATGCGAGAATAGTTGCTGGCGCCGGCAATAATCATTTTGGGGTTGCATTCATTAGCAATTCTTTGCACTTCATCATAATCGATAAGCTCAGTTTCAGAGCTGACGCCATAAGGAACAATGTTAAAATACTTTCCGGATATATTAACGGGGGAACCGTGAGATAGGTGACCGCCCTCAGAAAGATTCATACCCATTACAGTATCACCCGGCTCTAAAAGAGCGAAGAATACAGCAAGGTTAGCGTTAGCGCCACTGTGAGGCTGAACATTAGCATGCTCTGCACCAAAAAGTTTTTTAGCGCGTTCACGGGCAATTTCTTCAACGATATCAACCTTTTCGCAACCGCCATAATAGCGTTTGCCGGGATATCCTTCGGCATATTTATTTGTAAGAATACCACCTGCGGCTAAAAGAACGCCTTTAGATACAATGTTTTCAGAGGCAATAAGCTCAATGTTTGAGCGTTGCCTTGTAAGCTCCGCTTCACATGCGGCGGCAATTTCACTGTCGTAATTCTTCAGTTCATCAAAAAAGTTCATAATGTATTCTCCTTTATATTTTTGGTTCAAAAGTTATTTCTTTATTACAATATTTATCAATTACAGGTTTAGCAAAGTCTTTGACAAAATCATCAACCTGAGATACGCATCTGCCAATATACTTTTGAGGTAACAGGCTTTTAGCAATTTCATCAGCGGAAAGTGGTATGTTTTCATCATTTGAAAGTCGGGCAATAAGATCGTTTTCTTTGCCCTCAAGTTTAACTGCCGCCGCTGCAGCATGAGAGTGTACCCTGATAATTTCATGGATTTTTTGACGGTCAGCACCGCGCTTTACAGACTCCATTAAAATATTTTCGGTAGCCATAAATGGCAATTTTTCATTAACTCTGCGATTTATAACATTTTCATAAACAACCAAGCCGGAGCTGACATTTATATAAATATCAAGAACACCGTCAAGCGCTAAAAAGCTTTCGGATATTGCAATGCGCCTGTTGGCACTATCATCAAGAGAACGCTCAAGCCACTGCGTTGAAGCTGTAATAGCAGGATTAAGCGCATTATTTATAATATAGCGCGAAAGCGAACAAATACGCTCACTTCTCATTGGATTTCTTTTATACGGCATAGCAGATGATCCTATTTGAGAAGTGGCAAACGGTTCTTCGATTTCCTCGAACGACTGCAAAATTCGTAAATCATCCGCAAATTTATATGCACTTTGAGCAAATCCCGATAATGCAGACAAGAAGAAATAATCTGTTTTTCTTGAATAGGTTTGACCTGATACAGGAACTGTATCTTCAAAGTCAAGATAATCGGCAATAATTCTGTCACATTTCTTAACTTTTTCTTCGTCGCCCTCAAACAACTCCATAAAACTTGCCTGGGTTCCGGTAGTCCCCTTTGAGCCTAAAAGCTTTAGATTTGAAAGCTGATAATTCATATTGTTAATATCGTTAATAAGATCATTTGCCCATAGAGTTGCGCGTTTGCCGACTGTAGTAAGCTGTGCTGGTTGCAAATGTGTATATGCAAGGCAGGGAACGGCTTTATATTTTTCGGCAAAGCAAGTTAAATTTTTTACGACCTGTGCGGCTTTTGTTAAAATGATTTTAGAAGCCTCACGAAGTATTATAACATCAGTATTATCACCAACATAGCAGCTGGTGGCGCCCAGATGAATTATAGGAGCAGCTTTAGGGCACTGAACACCGAAAGCGTAAACATGGCTCATAACATCATGTCTTACTTCTCGCTCACGTGCTGCAGCAACATCATAATTAATATCGTATATATGGGACTCCATTTCTTTTATCTGTTCTTCGGTAATATCAAGACCCAGTTGTTTTTCTGCTTTTGCAAGTGAAATCCAAAGCTTCCGCCAGGTTGAAAACTTGAAATCGTCAGAAAAAATAAGTTGCATTTCTTTACTTGCATATCTTCCTGATAAAGCTGATACATAGCCGGTATGATTATTTTCCATTCAAACACCACTTATCATATAAAAATTAATATTCATTTTACCATTAAATTACTGATATGTCAAATATTATACTGTGAAATTATAACTTTATTTTCCGGAAATAATGTGTTAAAATAACCTTAGTAAAGTGTGGTGAAAACTATGAAAACTTATGAGATTATAAAGAAAAAGAGGGACAAGTTATCTCTTAAACCTGATGAAATATCCGAGTTTGTAAACGGATATGTCAGTGGCATTGTCAGTGATTATCAAATGTCTGCACTGCTTATGGCAATTTATTTAAACGGTATGGATGATGATGAAACTGTATCACTGACGGAGGTTATGGCAAATTCCGGCGAAAGAATTAATCTTGATGAGTTTTTAAATATTACTGTAGATAAGCACAGTACAGGCGGTGTAGGTGATAAAACAACGCTTATAGTTGCGCCTATTGTAGCAAGTCTCGGGTGTGTAGTTGCCAAAATGTCCGGTAGGGGACTGGGGTTCACCGGCGGTACTGTTGATAAGCTATCATCAATTCCCGGATATAGGTTAGACCTAAATAAAAGAGAGTTTTTGGATGTTGTAAGAAAAACAAATATTTCTGTAATTTCTCAAACTGATTCTCTGACCCCGGCGGATAAAAAAATCTATGCACTAAGGGATGTTACTGCTACCGTCGAGAGTATACCTCTTATTGCCTCAAGTGTTATGAGCAAAAAAATTGCTACCGGCTCAAAATCAATTGTTTTAGACGTTAAATTTGGATCGGGTGCCTTTATGAAGGAAAAGCTAAGTGCCGAGATTCTTGCGGAAAAAATGATAAAAATCGGTAAAAGTTTCGGCAGAAACATCGCGGCAGTGCTTACAAATATGGATATGCCGCTTGGGCTCGCGGTAGGCAATAATCTTGAAGTTATAGAGGCCGTTAAATTACTAAAAGGTGAAAAAATACCTGACCTATATGATGAATGTGTAACACTTGCATCGGTAATGTTGAATTTATCAAAACAAATACCGTTAAATAAAGCTAAAGAACTTGTGGAAAATTCTATTCAAAGCGGCGCGGCTTTTAAAAAATTCAGAGAATGGATTGTAGCGCAAGGTGGCGATATATCATATATTGATAACACGAATAAGTTTGATGTTTCAAAATATAGAGTTGAAGTATTATCAGAAAACACCGGATATATAAGTAAAATGAATACTGAACAAATCGGCATTTGTGCTTCAGAACTTGGTGCCGGAAGAAAAAAATATAATGATAAGGTTGACTTATCTGCCGGAATAATAATTGATAAAAAAACAGGCGATTATGTAAGACAGGGGGATCGTTTATGCACGCTGTATACTAATCAAAGCAACAATTTATCAGGAGTTAGGAATAATTACATTTCAGCACTTGAATTTTCCGTGAATAAGCCTATCTTAACTCCTACGATTTATAAAACAATATTTTAATGAATGGTGTAATATATGGATACTATTAAATTAAAACATTACAGTAATACAAAAATGATTGCTCACAGGGGACTAAGCGGTCTACATCTTGAAAACACTATGAGCGCATTTAAAGCAGCCGGTAGGGCAAGTTTTTACGGAATAGAAACCGATGTTCATGTTACTAAAGACGGTAGGTTTATTGTGTTTCACGATGATACTACAAGGCGGCTTTCGCATATAAATCTCAATATAGAAAAAACAGATTATGCAACATTAAGACTAATTCCTATAAAACTTCACAGAATGCCTAATTTGAGTGAGTATATCAACTGTTGCAAAAAGTATAATAAAATTGCTGTTTTAGAGCTTAAAAATCCTATGACTAAAGAAAATATCGAACAAATTATTAAAATAATCGACAATTCAGGTTACATAGATGAAACGATTTTTATTTCGTTTGCAGCGCAAAACTTAACTTTTATACGGCAAATTATTCCTAAACAAACCGTTCAATTTCTCACCGAAAAATTTGATTCAAATACTTTGGATTTTTTAGTTAGAAATTGTTTTGATTTAGATATTCGGTATACTTCGCTCAGTCACGATATTGTGGATCTCTGCCACGATAACGGCATTAAGGTGAATTGTTGGACGGTAAATGAGCCGGCAGACGCCGAAAGACTTATTGATTACGGCGTTGATTTTATAACATCGAACATAATTGAATAATGTTTATTTTATCGCATAAATCGGTGCCCGAATTCTTCAGGCACCGATTTATAATTGCAGTGTAAAGTATCAAAATATTTTGCTAATATCTCTTATTATGAATATATACTTTGCATATCTTGCTTTGAATAAGCCGTCTTGCTTTTTTAAAAGCATTTAATAACGTTCTCTTGAGTTTGTTCTTTTTTAATCTTTTCAAATTTCTACTGCGATGTTCAAAGTTCAGTGATTCTAAGTAATCATATAGCTGAGTGCTGTTTTCAATTGGATTTCTGCAAACATTATCATTATTATCTTTTTTAACATTAAAGATTTTAATGATATCGGAGCTCACACCTTCATTTGCAATAAAAATAACTTCACTTTTAGCATTGTAGTTTTCTAAAAAGGAAATGAATTGATTATAATGTTTTTCTATCGCTGTTATGTCTTTACAAAGACCTTTATTATCGACTTCCTTATCATTTATGTATCTTATAAATAAACACGGTTCGCTAATTGCTTTATATAATCTATCTATTCGTCTTTTGTACTTTTGGCGAATTTCAGGAAGTTGTACGGATAAAGGTTTGAATTCCGAAAAATCGTGATAAAATTCAAAGTTGTATCTACTACATTTGTAGTATCTCGGTGTTTTTTTCGATTGTTTCAGCATTTCCTCATCAAGAAATCCGTCAAAATGATTTTCAATGGCAAAAATTACATTTTCAAATTCGGGTGTAATTAACCAATCAAATGGTAGCGATTCACTTCTTAATCCTATCTTTTCAAGATCGGATGCTACTGAACAAAAATGTCCAAGTGAAATAATATGTTTAAATTGTGTCTCTTTTGAATTCAAATATTTGTCCCCCAAAAATAAAAAAGTGCGGCTACCGAAGTAACCGCACAAAAAACGCAAACTCCGATAGTCGCCAAACTAACTCACGCATATAGGTGTATACACACTCATAGTGACAAGAATTTGCGTTTTTATCAAATTCGTCACTAATAAGTATGCATAAATTAGACAAACATATTCCTCAAAAAAAGAAAATACACCCGTATGCAATATTAAGTTAGTTTGGCAAGTGTATTTTATCATTAAAAGACAAAACTGTCAACAGTAAATCTTTATAAACATTTTTGGGGAAATTGTAAAAAAATTCGCCCTCCCAATAAGGGAAGGCGGATAAAACTTTATTGTGACTATATTTACTTAATTATAGAAACACCGTTCATTTCTTTTGGCTGTTCGATATTTAAAAGCTTAAGTATTGTAGGTGAAATATCGCAGAGCCTGCCGCCTGAACGAAGCTTACACTCCTTACCGATAACTGCAAAGGGAACAGGGTTTGTTGTGTGCGCAGTAAACGGTGAGCCGTCGGTATCAACCATACAGTCAGCATTGCCGTGGTCTGCGGTGAGAAGCATTACGCCGCCCATTTTAAGTGTGCTGTCTGCCACTCTGCCAACGCAGGTATCAACGGTTTCAACCGCTTTAACTGCCGCGTCAAATATACCTGTATGACCTACCATATCGCAGTTCGCAAAGTTAAGGATTACAACATCGTACTTTCCGCTTTCAATGGCGGCGCATACTTTATCACAAACCTCAACGGCGCTCATTTCAGGTTGCAAATCGTATGTAGGCACTTTCGGTGAGGCAACGAGTATTCTGTCCTCTCCCTCAAACATAACCTCTCTGCCGCCGTTAAAGAAGAATGTTACATGGGCATATTTCTCTGTTTCGGCGATACGAAGCTGTGTCATATCAAGTTTTGACAGTACCTCGCCGAGTGTGTTTTCAAGAGATTCCGGCTTAAACGCTACTGTTACATTCGGCATTGAAGCATCATATTGTGTCATACAAACATAAAACACCTTTTGTCTGCCGCCGATACGCTCAAAACCTGTAAAATCATCGTCAACAAATGTGCGGGTAATCTCTCTTGCGCGGTCAGGGCGGAAGTTGAAGAAAATAACACTGTCACCCGTTTTTATACGCTTTGTACCTTCAACTATTGTTGGCAAAACAAACTCATCGGTTATAAATTTACCCTCTTCGTCTTTTACGGTATATGATTTTCTAACAGCCGCCGCGGCATCATCGGTTTTTATACCTTCGCCATACACAAGTGCGGCATATGCTTTGCCAACCCTTTCCCAACGGTTATCTCTATCCATACCGTAAAATCTGCCCATAACTGTTGCGAGCTTTCCGCAACCGATTTCATTGAGCTTTTTATTCAGTGTATCAATATAATCTGCGGCGCTTGCAGGGGGAACATCGCGCCCGTCAAGAAGAACATGGATATAAACCTTTTTTAGTCCGTTATTCTTTGCAAGCTCAACAAGACCGTAAAGATGCTCAATATGGCTGTGAACGCCGCCGTCAGACAAAAGTCCCATAAGGTGGAGAGATGAGTTGTTATCTTTACAATTTTTAACTGCCGCAAGAAAAGCCGGGTTTGAGAAAAAATCACCGTCTTTAATAGACTTTGTAATTCTTGTAAGCTCTTGATATACAACCCTGCCGGCACCGATATTTGTGTGACCGACTTCACTGTTTCCCATTTGACCGTCAGGCAATCCTACATCGAGGCCTGAAGCGCCTATTTGAGTAACAGGACAGTTGGTAAAAATATCATCGAGCCTCGGAGTATTTGCGGCTTTTATTGCGTTACCGTCAACTTGCGGATTTATTCCAAATCCATCCATTATAGTTAAAACAACTGGTTTTTTCATAAAGTATCACCCGAATTATTTGCTTGCTGCTTTTACGATAATTGAAAAGTCTTCTGCTTTGAGTGAAGCACCGCCTATAAGACCGCCGTCAACATTTACTTTTGAAAGTAACTCGTCGGCATTCTTGGCGTTCATAGAGCCACCGTACTGTATTGTCATACCCTGAGCAGTTTCGTTATCATAAATATCTGCAATTACATTTCTGATGATAGCGCAAACTTCTTCTGCCTGGTCGCTGGTTGCGGTTTTGCCGGTACCGATTGCCCAAACAGGTTCATAAGCGATGATAACATTTTTAGCATCCTCTTTTGATACACCTAAAAGCGCAATCTTTGTCTGCATAGCTACAAGCTCAGCGGTAATGCCTTGCTCGCGCTGTTCAAGCGTTTCGCCAACGCAAAGTATAACCTTTAATCCCTCTTCAAGCGCACTTTTAAGTCTTTTATTTACGGTTACATCCGTTTCACCAAAATATTGTCTGCGCTCGCTATGACCTATAATTACATACTTAACGCCCATTTCTTTGAGCATAACGGGGGAAACCTCGCCGGTAAAAGCACCGCTTTTTTCAAAATGGCAGTTTTCTGCACCGATTTCAATATTTGAGCCTTCGCTTGCCTTTAAAGCGGCGTCAAGGTCAACAAAAGGAACGCATAAAACAACCTTGCAATCTGCGTTTGCCACCAATGGCTTCATTTCGTTTATAAGCGCCGCGGCTTCACTTGGAGTTTTGTTCATTTTCCAGTTGCCGGCAATAATTGCTTCTCTTACATCTTTTTTCATAGTAATTCTCCTTTTTACACAGTACCGGCGACTTGAAAATTATTCAAGCCGCCGAATGTTTATTATTTATCATTAAGTGCGGCAATACCCGGAAGTTCCTTGCCCTCAAGGAATTCAAGTGAAGCGCCGCCGCCGGTTGAAATGTGAGTCATCTTATCGCCAAAGCCAAGATTATTAACAGCCGCCGCTGAATCGCCGCCGCCGATAACAGTTACCGCATCAGTTTCCGCAAGACTCTTAGCTACTGCTATAGTGCCCTTAGCAAGAGTCGGATTTTCAAATACACCCATAGGACCGTTCCAAACAACAGTCTTTGCACTCTTTACTTCGTTAGCATAAAGCTCAGCAGTCTTAGGACCGATATCTGCACCCTCATAGCCCTCGGGGATTTTATCAGCATCTACAACTGAAGTTTCAATCGGAGCGTCAATCGGGGAGGGGAAGTCTTTAATAATAACACAGTCAATCGGTAAAAGAATTTTTACGCCCTTTTCTTCGGCTTTTTTGAGCATATCGCGGCAATAGTCAATCTTTTCCTTATCAAGAAGTGAGTTGCCAACGCCATAGCCCTTAGCGGCTAAGAATGTATATGCCATACCGCCGCCGATAATAAGAGTATCAGCTTTATTTAAAAGGTTTTCAATAACAGTGAGTTTATCTGCAACCTTAGCGCCGCCGAGAATTGTAACAAATGGACGAACCGGTGCGTCAACCGCATTGCCGAGATACTTTAGCTCTTTACCGATAAGATAACCGGCTACTGCTTCTTTAACATAGGATACAACACCTACGGTTGAGCAGTGCGCCCTGTGGGCAGTACCGAAAGCATCATTAACAAATATATCGGCAAGAGAACCGAGTTCCTTTGAAAACTCTTCGCCGTTCTTAGTTTCTTCAGCACGATAACGAGTGTTCTGTAAAAGGACAACATCGCCGTCCTTCATAGATTCAACTGCGCGCTTGGCGTTTTCACCTACAACATTATCGTCAGCCGCAAAAACAACCTCTTTGCCCAAAAGCTCGGAAAGTCTTTTAGCAACAGGAGCGAGTGACAACTCAGGCTTAGGCTCGCCTTTCGGCTTGCCGAGATGTGAGCAGAGAATAACCCTGCCTCCGTCAGCTATCAGCTTTTTGATTGTGGGGAGTGCCGCAACTATACGGTTTTCGTCAGTAATTACGCCCTCCTTAAGCGGTACATTAAAATCACAGCGTACCAAAACCTTTTGACCTTTAACATTGATGTCGTCAACGGTTTTCTTGTTTAATGCGTTCATTAAAAACATCCTTTCGTGCTATAATATAATTATATTTTAACATATTTGTAAAATATTTCAATATAAAATCGATATAAATTATCGAATATCCTCCCATCGGTAATTGTGCAATTGACCGAAGTTTTGAAGCTCGGGATAATCCCACTGCCTCAAAACCTCATAAACCGCAATGGCGACAGAGTTTGATAAATTAAGACTTCTTATTTCATTCGCCATTGGAATACGTACACAGTTTTGGGGCTCTTTTATAAGCAATTCTTCAGGCAAGCCTTTAGTTTCCTTACCGAAAAGTAAGTATATGTTATCCGGATATGAAACTTCGGAATGTGTTTTTCTGCCTTTTGTTGTAAAATAATAATATTCACCTTTATTTTTTTGAAAGAACTCATCCAGATTATCATAATAGCTGATATCAAGAAAATGCCAATAATCGAGACCTGCTCGTTTTAGCTTTTTATTATCGATTTTAAAGCCCATAGGACCAACAAGATGAAGTCTTGCACCGGTAGCCGCACAGGTTCTTGCCACATTTCCGGTGTTTTGCGGAATTTCCGGTTCGACCATAACGATATTTATTGTAGACAATAGTATCACTCCGAATAAAAAATCTTGTAAATTGAGTATATAACAATTATAATAAACTTGGTGATTATATGAAATATAACGAAAATGATATTAAACGTATTAGAGAATTTGAGAAACGCCGCGGCATCAAATATGCCACGACTGACGGTAAACTATATAAGAGGTTGATAATTATCGGCTTTATAGCATGGCTATATATGATGTTTATGATTTTGGCTTATTTACTTGGAAGTATGTTGATTACAGAAAAAGGCAAGCTATGGGATGCAGGTTATATTACAGTATTCAGTGCTTTTATTATCACACTTTTAACACCTTTAGCATACGCTTTTAGGTTTAAACTTATAGCACTAATAACAAATATAATTACAATACCGATTTTGGCTATATCATTTATTAGAATTTCTTTAGTTGACGGAAGTATATCATCGCCTGGATCTGAAATTACAGAATTTGATTCCGGGTTTTTAGGACTTAAAAAAATGTTTTTTTGGCGTCATGGTATACCGATGTTAACAGTTGTTGCAATATTTGTTTGGCTGTGCATTATAGTAATTATTGAACGAAAAAAGTTAAAATTAACCTATGACAGAATTGAAAACAACGAGTATAAGCCGCAAATACTTACTGATGATGAATAATTAAATAAAAGTGCGAAAAAATACTTCCTTGAAGGGAAGTGTTTTTTTGTTACCGGAAAATAAAGTATACGATAATTATGTTAAGGCCTTATCGAGACCGTCTCCGAAGATAAAAGATTTTATATTGGCTTTTGTCATCGGCGGAACAATCTGTGTGATAGGGCAAATGCTTATGCTGTTATTTGACCGACTTGGCGTTTCAAAAGAAAATGTAAAAATATTAGTGCCGTCAACACTTGTTTTTTTTGCGGCGCTTCTTACCGGCATAGGGATTTTTGATAAGATAGCAAAACATGCCGGAGCCGGTACATTAGTGCCGATCACAGGTTTTGCCAACGCCGTAGCATCACCGGCTATCGAATTTAAAAATGAAGGATATATATTGGGGGTTGGTGCAAATCTTTTTAAAATAGCAGGACCTGTGATAGCATACGGTACATTATCAAGCGTTATTTACGGAATAATATACTATATCGTAAAAATTATAGTTTAACATCAAACAACGTAACCACCGTTAACACCCAAAATTTGACCTGTAATATAATCGGCATCATCACTTGCTAAAAAATATGCCGCAAGGGCAATCTCATCCGGTGTGCCCATCCTGGATAATGGAATACGGCTAACAAAATCCTCAATTTCTTCAATTGTATACTCCTCGTTCATAGTGGTATCTATAATACCCGGAGCAATGGCGTTAACTGTTATTCCGCTTGGGGCAAGTTCTTTGGCTAAAGCCTTTGTAAGACCGATAACACCGGCTTTCGCAGCAGAATATGCAACTTCACAGGATGCACCAACCTGTCCCCAGATAGAAGAAATATTAATTATTTTTCCGGATTTTTGAGAAATCATTTTAGGTGTTACGGATTTACAACAATTATAAACACCTTTTAAATTAACATCAAATATTCTATCAGAATCATGAATATCCATTTCATTAATTGTGCCTGAAATACTTATGCCTGCATTGTTAATCAAAACATCAACAGTACCAAACTTGCTTATTGCTTCGTTTATCAAAAAGTCGGTTTCAAGCTTATTTGAAACATCTGCTTTTACAGGAAAAACATTAAATCCTTGACCAGATAGGGAAGAAGAGAGCAATTTTGCTGATTGATAAGATTGATTATAATTCAATACAACATTATAACCTTTTCTGGCAAAAAGTATTGCGGAAGCTGCACCTATACCTTTAGACGCGCCGGTAATAACAACAGTCTTATTCATAAATCATTTTCCTTGTCTTTTATATTGTTTTTTAATAATTCTACTCAACACATTATATCATACTATTTTAAAAAATCAAACACAAAATAACTACTTGTTGAGTTATTTTGTGAATCGAAACTCAAGATATGGTATGGTTTACATAAATAGTTTACATAAATCATTAAAGACAAAAATTTATTATTGACATTGGTAAATAAAAGTAGTATAAGTAATTTGTGGTGTTCCGTTGTGTACGCCTGCGTTTTTTCTGCCAAAATTTTTAGTTAACATAAAATTTTATTTTTCAATATTTTGTAGCTTTTTTTAATTTAGCACTAAATATTGTGTTATATCTTGTCCTTCGCTTACATATTAATTAGTGAAGGGAGTAGATAGTATGAAACCCGGTGGAGTTGTCAGCTTAAAAAAGATTAATGCGTTTGGGCTATTACATAAAAATAAGTTATATGTTTTAATGTGCGTTTTGCTGTTGGTCGGTATGATTATAGGCAGTATATCAATATCCGGTAGTGGCAGTGCTAATTCAGTTTTTAAAGGTATTTTTTCACAATACATAAGTCAACGCCAAGATTCCGGCTATTTTTCTGTTTTTTTAAAATCATTTTTAGTATATGCAGTAATTTGCCTGTTGTATTTTTCGTCAGGTGTTTCTATAATCGGTGTAATTATATCACCGATTATATGTTGCGCTCTGGGTATATATTTTAGCGGTATTGCAGCTTTTTCTTATAGTGAATTTGCACTTAAAGGCGTTGCTTTTAATGCGATTATTCTATTACCGGCCGCTCTTACTTTTTTAATTTGTGCATTTATAGCGGCAAAGGAAGCCTTTCTTTTTTCAGCAGTTATTTTTAAGTTAGTGCTGCCGAAAAGCCACGTATCAAACATCTCGGACAATTTTAAAGCCTATTGCGGAAAATATATTATAGTTTTGCTTTTGTGTTTAGTATCAGCACTTATTGATGCAGCCGTTTCTGTTGCTTTTATAAAATTTTTCTCATTCTGATTTTAAGGAGGTGCAATTTTTTGAATAGTTTTTTGGATGAATTTAAAGTTTATCTTAAAGATGTTAAAAAGTGTTCAAATAACACATTTGACGCTTATATAAGAGATGTTGAACGCTTTATCAAATATTGCACCGGGAAGGGAATAGCATCTTTAAATGATATCAGAAATACTGACATATCTGATTACCTTGAATTTAATAAGTTAAACGGTAAGTCTGATTCCACTAAAACGAGAATAACAGCGTCAATCCGTTGTTATTTCAAATTTCTCTATACAAATAATTACATAAGCGTTAATTGCGCTCAAGATATAAAAAATCCAAGAAATGAACGCGTTATTCCAGAAATATTATCTTCAAGTGATGTTTTGAATCTTTTGGCTCAACCTGATGTTGTTGATTTTAAGGGTATGAGGGATAAAGCAATGCTTGAACTGCTTTATGCTACCGGAATTAAGGTTTCAGAACTAATTGACCTGAATTTGACGGATATTAATCTTCAGATAGGAATTCTTCATATTAATTCTCATCATCACGAAAGAATAGTACCGATTTATCAAACGGCAGTTAAACATATAAGTGAATATATAAATGTTGCCAGGCCGGTAATGATAAGTGATTTAAATGAACAAAAACTTTTTACAAATTGTAACGGTAAACCTATGTCGCGCCAAGGTTTTTGGAAAATCATTAAATACTATTCTAAAAAAGCGGGTATAAGCAAGGAAATTACACCACAAACTATCAGGCATTCATTTGCAGCGCATTTGTTGGAAAACGGGGCGCAACTCGGTGATATAAAGGATATGCTCGGTCATTCTGATATATCTTCAACACAGGTTTATGCACAAATACTTAAAAGTAAGTATATACAGTCGTATGCAAAATTTCATCCGCTTGCAAAATAAACCGTCCGAAATTCATCGGGCGGTTTATTGCTGTAATCGTTATATAATAATGTTATATTAGTGTGCGTTTAATAGGGAGAAAGGATATTAATTTTATTACCAATTATACAAAATGAATATTTTGTATAATTGGGGTGAGTGTGTTATAAGAAAATTGTTGAAAATTAGGGTTATGTATTGACAATTGTTAATATTGGTGATAAAAATATATATTATGTTTTAATTATATATCCAGCAACTTTGCAACATTATCGCCAAGTATTGCGTTGGTTTCTTCAATACTCAGGTTTAACGCGCGTATTATTTTTATATACCGCTTTGCGTTTCTCCATGGACTATCGGTTGCAAATAATACTCTTTTATAACCGTGCTCATTTATTATCTCTTTCAGTATCGTTTGCTCAGTTTTTTCCAAAACAAAGGATGTATCAAAGAAAAACGGTAATCCAACGAGAAGTCGGGCTGTTTTTTCGTAATTTTCAGTAATGCCGCCTAAATGCGCTAAAACAATAAAAGGTTCTGTATTTTTAGGAGTTAATTCTTTAATTACTTCAGCTGATAACTCGGGTGGACAATGAATATGATTCGGATATGACGGATCAATTCCGGCGTGAATTACAACCTTTAATCCGCGCTTTCCGGCGCCGTGTATAATTTTTACATAGCCTTCATCGGTGATATCTGTTTCTTGAAAATCCGGGTGAAGTTTTATGCCCTTAAATCCCATTTGTTTAATCCGGTCTAGCAATTTGTTAATATTTTCACAATATGGGTGTATTCCGGCAAATGAAATTATTTCCGGTATCTTGTTTATCTCTGCCGCAAATCTGTTTATGCTATCAAAGCTTTCAGGTTTAGTAAGTACAGGCAAAACTAGCGATTTATCTACGCCATTATTTCTCATCGCATTTAATAAATCATTGACTGTCCCCCCTATCTCAGCTTTTTGGTTACCTGATTTTTGGAGCGAAAGTATGATTTTTTCTGCGATTTTATCTGGAAAAACATGAGTGTGTGAGTCTATTATCATATTATCACCTCTTTTTTATAAATTGAATTATAAAGCTTTGAAAGGAAAAATACAAGATGTTAATTCAAATCCTATTTTTACTGATTTTCTTTGTTTCAATGATAGCCGTTGGCTTTTATTATCGAAAAAAAGCCTCAAATGTTGAAGGGTTTGTTCTGGGTTCTCGTGGCGCCGGTCCATGGCTTACCGCTTTTGCCTTCGGCACATCTTATTTTTCTGCTGTAATATTTGTAGGATATGCCGGTCAATTTGGTTGGAATTTTGGCATTTCCTCAACATGGATAGGTCTGGGAAATGCATTTATCGGTTCATTGCTTCCGTGGCTGATACTTGGCAGACGTACAAGGATTATGACAAATCATTTAAATAGTAAAACAATGCCTGAATACTTTGAGGCACGTTATGATTCTAAAGGCTTAAAGCTGTTATCGGCTGTTATTGTTTTTGTGTTTTTAATTCCTTATACAGCTTCGCTTTATAACGGTCTGTCTCGGCTATTCAGTATGGCATTTCCGGGAATTAACTATACAATTTGCATTGTTATAATGTCACTGCTTACCTGTATATATGTCTTACTTGGCGGATATATGGCAACCGCAATGAATGATTTTATACAAGGTATATTTATGCTTGGCGGTATTGTTGCGGTAATCGCCGCTGTGCTAAATCAAAACGGTGGTTTTTCAAAATCTGTTGAAAAGCTGGCTACAGGTTCCGGTTGGCAGTATTCTTCCTTTTTCGGTCCCGATTTTCTCTTCCTGTTCTTTGTTGTAATACTGACTTCTCTGGGTACTTGGGGACTGCCTCAAATGGTTGGAAAATTTTATGCTATTAAAGACGAAGAATCTATTAAGACCGGAACTGTAATTTCATCAATTTTTGCTGTTGTTGTTGCGGGCGGTTGTTACTTCCTCGGCGGTTTTTCAAGGTTGTTCGCAGATGTCGACCCTGCAAGCGGAAAACCGATGATGAATGGCGAGATCGTTTCTTATGACAGATTAGTGCCCGGTATGCTTGAAAATTTAGGCCCCGTTATAATTGGTATAGTTCTTGTTTTAGTTCTTTCCGCCTCGATGTCTACTTTGTCATCTTTAGTTCTGACATCTGGCTCAACAGTAACTCTTGATCTTATCGCGCCGCTTAAAAAGAAGCCGATCAGTGAAAAAGGCAAAATGCTTATGATGCGCCTCTTGATTGTTTGCTTCGTTGCTGTTTCCGCGATTATTGCAATTTATCAAGTTAATGCTCAAAGTGGCTCTTCTGTAACATTTATTGCAAACCTTATGGGTGTATCCTGGGGTGCGCTTGCAGGAGCTTTTATAGGACCTTTCCTATGGGGACTTTATTTTAAAAAGACAACTCGTGCGGCAGTTTATGTAAGCTTTGCGGTTGGCGTTTCTACAAGTCTTATTCAACTTGTAAAAAGCCTTGCCGGATTCAGTTTCGGTATATCGTTTTTGGATAATATTATGTTTAAAACATCAATTCATTCCGGTGCATTTGCAATGGCTCTGAGCCTTATTCTTGTGCCTATTATCAGTTTGTTTACAAAGAAACAGTCATATGAAAGAATTGATGAGATATTTTCTTGCTACAACAGAACCGTTACCGTAAAGGCAACCGATATATTAAAAATTGAAGACGACAATTAATTTTAGGAGATATTTAAATGCCGATTACTAATCTTTTAGAAAATAATGCAAAAAAAACACCGGATATGGTTTGTTTGGTTGAGATTAACCCCGAAATGAAAGAAACACGCAAGCTATCATATAAGGAATATGATTTAATACAGCCGACTAATTCTCCGTATTTCCGTCGTGAAATAACATGGGAAGTTTTTAATGAAAAAGCAAATAGATTTGCAAATTTGCTTATAAAACGCGGAATAAAGAAGGGTGATAAAGTCGGAATACTGCTTATGAACTGTATTGAATGGCTACCAATATATTTTGGTATTCTAAAAACAGGAGCACTTGCTGTACCTTTTAATTTCAGATTTACAGCAAGTGAGATTGAGTATTGCGCCAGATTATCCGAGGTTAATGTTTTAGTATTCGGACCGGAATTTATAGGCAGGCTTGAAGATATATACGAGTCGGTAGGAAAGAAATGTCATATGATTTATGTGGGTGACGGTGAGGTTCCCTCTTTCGCCGAAGACTATAAGGATATGACTGCCGATATGCCCTCCTACTCCCCTGCTGTAAATATTACGGATGATGATTATGCCGCTATATATTTTTCGTCCGGCACTACCGGTTTTCCAAAGGCGATTTTACACAGGCATAAAGCGCTTATGCACTCTTGCAAAGTTGAGCAAAATCATCATGGCCAGACCGAAAAAGACGTTTTTTTATGTATTCCTCCTCTTTATCATACCGGAGCTAAAATGCACTGGTTCGGTTCACTGCTTTCGGGCAGTAAGGCGGTACTGCTTAAAGGCACAAAACCTAAGTACATACTTGAAACTGCTTCAAAAGAACAATGTACAATTCTTTGGCTATTGGTGCCCTGGGCGCAGGATATATTGTTAGCGCTTGATAACGGAGAAATCAAACTGAATGATTATAAGCTTGATCAGCTTCGCCTTATGCACATCGGCGCTCAACCTGTTCCGCAAAGTCTGGTTAAAAGATGGCTTAAATACTTTCCAAATATGCAGTATGATACAAACTATGGTTTATCTGAGTCAATAGGTCCTGGTTGCGTACATTTAGGTGTGGAAAACACACATAAGGTCGGTGCTATCGGTATTGCCGGTTACGGTTGGGAAATAAAAATAGTTGATGAGTCGGGCAATAAGGTAAAGCGCGGTGATGTCGGCGAGCTGTGTGTTAAGGGTGATGGTGTTATGGTAGAATACTATAACGATCCAAAGGCTACTAAGCAGACTTTAAGAGACGGTTGGCTTTATACCGGCGATATGGCTATGGAAGACGATGATGGTTTTGTCTATCTTGTAGACCGTAAAAAGGATGTAATAATTTCCGGCGGTGAAAATATTTATCCTGTACAAATTGAGGATTTTATATCGTCACATCCGGATGTTAAAGATGTTGCAGTCATTGGTTTGCCTGATAACAGGCTCGGAGAAATTGCAGCTGCAATTATTGAAATAAAAGACGGTCACGTATGTAGCGAAGCTGATCTGGAGACATTTTGTCATCAATTACCTCGTTACAAAAGGCCTAAAAAGTTTATACTTGCCGATGTTCCCAGAAATGCTACAGGTAAAATTGAAAAACCGAAACTAAGGAAAATTTACGGCGCTTCAAATCTTGTTGACGCGCAGAATAAAGCATAATCCCGAAAGGAAATTTTTATGAAAGAATTATTGATTGGCAATGCGGCTATAGCACGCGGTTTATATGAGGCTGGTGTTAAGGTTGTATCGAGTTATCCCGGTACTCCGTCAACTGAAATTACCGAGTTTGCCGCAAAGTATGATGAGATATATTGTGAGTGGGCGCCTAACGAAAAAGTGGCGACAGAGGTTGCTTTCGGCGCTTCTCTCGGCGGAGCGAGATCTGCTTGCGCTATGAAACATGTAGGTTTGAATGTCGCCGCAGATCCTCTTTTTACGATGTCGTATACCGGTGTCAGAGCCGGTATGGTTATTTGTGTTGCTGATGATCCGGCTATGCATTCTTCGCAAAACGAACAAGATTCGAGGCATTATGCCATTGCGGCAAAGGTTCCAATGCTTGAGCCTGCTGA
>CACXEV010000006.1 GCA_902766755.1 Oscillospiraceae bacterium
AAGATCCGCATTCGCATCAGAAGAATACTCGTCCTTGGTAATATAGCCTGTAACACCTCTACCGATATCTACAGTAATTTCAGAAGGATTTACCGCAATTACGGTGCCCACTACCTTCTGGTCGCCGGTAAGGGAACTAAGCGATGCCTCAAACGCTTCCTCATCCGTCATTTCCTCAAAGCTCTTTTGAACAGTTTTATTACCCTCCATCTGTTCATCAACCGGTTGTAAAATTTCCGACATGGTTTTAATAACCTCCTTTATTATACCGGCAGGTGTAGATGCACCCGCCACGACCCCTGCAGTCAAAACGCCATAAAAGAATTCCGGTTTTAACTCCGCCGCCGTTTCGACAGCGCAGGTCCTGCCGCAAATCGAAGCGCAAAGCTCAAATAGCTTTGCAGTATTAGAGCTATGCCTCCCGCCAATCACTACCATGGCATCGTTATTGAATGCGAGAAGTTTTGCCTCATTTTGCCGATCAGCCGTCGCACTACATATTGTATCAAAAATTTTTAAATTTGTACATACTTTTTTTAAAAAAATTTGAGATTTTTTCCATTTTTCGGCATTAAAAGTGGTTTGAGAGACCACAGTAAGACTTTTTTTTGCGATTTCAGGGTGATTTTCCATAAGTTTCTCAATATCTTCAACAGAAGAAAAGACAAAGTATTCGCCGGAAATATGCCCTATAATACCCTTGACTTCCTGATGAAGTTCATCACCTGCGATCAAGATTGTATCACCCGAAGCGGAATTTTCCCGCACTATTTTATGTATTTTTGAAACAAACGGGCAGGTTGCATCGCAAACTTCAACACTGAGTTCATTTGCGATTCTATATGTTTTTTCGCCAACACCGTGAGAACGAATAACCAGCACCTCATTATCCTTCACCTCGTCAGGTGAATTTACAATCCTTACTCCCTTTTGTTCAAGCTCATTTACCATTTGCGGATTATGTATTATAGGCCCCAGTGTGCAAACCTTTTTACCCTCATCGAGCAGTTTGTAAACCATATTTACAGCCCTGTTTACACCGAAGCAGAACCCTGCTGTTTTGGCAAGTGTGATTTTCACATTTTTACCTCTTTTTCAATGATTTCCATAAGTGCCGAAAGAGCCCCGCTTAAATCAAGATTATCGGTATCAAAAACTATTCCGCCCTCGGCAACCTTTAAAGGGGCGATCGCGCGGTTGCTATCGTTATAATCCCGCGTCTTTATATCAGCTAAAATATCATCATAGTTAACATCGATACCCTTATCGGTAAGCTCCTTGTACCTACGGTTTGCCCGTGTTTCGGGAGTTGCAGTAACAAACACTTTAAGCGTAGCATCGGGCAAAACAACCGTTCCTATATCCCTACCGTCCATAATAACATTATGCTCGCGCGCAAGTTTTCTTTGTAGTTCTAAAAGAAAAGAGCGTACAGGTGGTTTTGCGCTTACCGCCGATGCCATCATTGATATTTCGGGTGTGCGTATCAGTGAGTTTACATCCTCTCCATCCAAAAAAACGTGTTGTTCCTCACCTATAAAGCGAATGTCTACAGATGTATCTTTAAGTATACTATCTATATCACAATCAAGGTCGGTATTATATCCTTGTCTTTTAAACTTAAGACCTACCGCCCTATAAAGAGCCCCGGTATCAACATAAATAAAGCCGAGTTTTTTCGCCGCCGCCTTGGCGAGCGTACTTTTGCCTGCACCGGCAGGTCCGTCAAGCGCTATTGAAATCATATTTATACCTACTTTCATTCCGTTTTTGAAGCACTGATACCGGCAAGATAACCGGTTGAAAAGGCAATTTGCAAATTAAATCCGCCGGTATATGCATCAACATCTATTACTTCACCGGCAAAATAAAGATTTTTAACTATTTTTGAGGACATATCTGTAGGATTGATTTCCTTAATCGAAATCCCTCCCCTGGTTACTACGGCTTCCTCTATAGGGCCGAAATCCGTTATATTGAGTCTCAGGCATTTAATCGTGTTTATAATAGCCTGTCTGCAATTTTTAGTTATTTGATTAACCTTGATATGTGGGTCAATTCCCGACAGATTTATTATAACAGGTATCATATTTTTCGGCAATAATTTATCTAACGCGTTTATTAAATCTCTGTTTTTTTCTTGGCTGAAATCGCGCAAAAGGCGATTATCAAGCGTTTTTTCATCAAGCGCCGGTTTTAAATCAATTTCTGCGTAGTAATCTTTTGGTTCACCGTTTATATGAGCTGATGCTGAAAGAGTGAGCGGTCCGGAAATACCGGTATGAGTAAAAAGCAGTTCACCAAGCTCCCTGAAAACAGGTTTTTTTAAACCTCTTTTGTACAATGACAAAGTAACATTCTTAAGTGTAAGGCCGGCTATTCTCGTGCAAAAGCCTTCCTTTATTTCAAGTCTTATAAGTGACGGATTAATAGGTGTTATTGTATGTCCAAGGCGTGAAGCAATATCGTAGCCGTCACCGGTAGAACCGGTAAGTGGATAGGATTTACCTCCGGTAGACAGTATCACCGAGTCAGATCTGATAAACTCACCTGAAGTGAGTTTAACGCCGCTTACAGCACCGTTTTCAATTAACACATCTTTAGCACAGGCATTTATAACTTTTGCGTGACTTGCCGCTTTTGTAAGCGTGTCAACTATATCAACAGCCTTGTCCGATACAGGGAATACCCTGTTGCCGCGTTCAATTTTAAGAGGTACACCCCTGCTTTCAAAAAAATTCATTGTATCAGACGAATTAAAAAGCGAAAAAGCGGAATACAAAAACTTGCCTCCATGAGCCACATTTGATATGAGCGTCGGTACATCACAATTGTTGGTTACATTACATCTGCCCTTACCTGTAATCATTACCTTGCGCGCAGGTCGGGCGTTTTTTTCTATTATAATGACATTTGCTTTTTCACTGTCTATTGAAGCCGCTGCCATCAGTCCTGCCGCTCCGCCGCCGATTATTACAATGTTTCGCATTTTCTCACCGCCTGACACGCTTATTTTACACTAAACAACAAAAAAAGTAAAGCGGGAGATAATATCTCCCACTTTAATATAAGTGCTTGCTTTACAGCTGAGGACCGGCAGATACAAGTGCTTTTCCTGCTTCGTTACCCTCATATTTCTTAAAGTTCTTAATAAAGCGACCCGCAAGGTCTTTAGCCTTCTCTTCCCACTCGGAAGGATCGGCATAGGTATCGCGCGGATCAAGTATGCCAGTATCAACGCCTTTAAGCTCGGTCGGCACTTCGATATCGAAAATCGGAATTTTCTTGGTAGGTGCATTTAAAATGTCACCGTTTAGTATAGCATCGATTATACCACGGGTATCCCTAATTGATATACGCTTGCCGGTGCCGTTCCAACCGGTGTTTACAAGGTATGCTTTAGCGCCGCTCATCTTCATACGCTTAACAAGCTCTTCGGCATACTTTGTAGGATGAAGCTCCAAAAACGCCTGACCGAAGCACGCGGAGAATGTGGGCGTAGGCTCGGTAATGCCGCGCTCAGTGCCTGCGAGCTTTGCAGTGAATCCGGAGAGGAAGTAGTATTTGGTCTGATCCGGTGTCAGGATGGAGACAGGAGGCAGAACGCCGAATGCATCAGCAGACAGGAAGATGACGTTTTCAGCATCCGGGCCTGCGGAAACGGGGTTGACGTTCAGAACGATCTTCTCGATGTGGTCGATCGGA
>CACXEV010000007.1 GCA_902766755.1 Oscillospiraceae bacterium
GAAAGCGATACGAAAGTACCGCTTTCTGTTTTTTAGTTTTAAAAAAAAAAAAGGGATTCGCAAAGGACGGTTTTGATGAAGACAAAATTGCGACCTTCCGGTGGACGGTCGCAAAGTCCGTGGGCGTGTAGGCGCGGCAGCGGCGTAGCGAATCCCTTCGGGCGGGCCAAAAAACGGAAAGCGATACGAAAGTACCGCTTTCTGTTTTTTACGATTATTGCTTTTTCTTTCTTTTAAACACCAACGGATAAGCCGCAAAGGAAATCAGCAGTCCTATAATTACATCTATTATAGAGTGCTGACGCAAGAATAGGGGGGACAGGCAAATAACAAATGTCATAATCACAAAAGCAATTCGCCATTTTTTGGTGCTGTATCGCTCGGAGTGCCAAGCAGTAAACATAACTGCCATAGAGCCTATTATGTGAATTGAGGGGCAGACGTTTGTATTGGTATCATAGGCATAGAGAAGCTTGGCTATATCTACAAATACGTTGTCTCTAACATACTCATTAGGTCTTAGTAGCTGTTGGTTCGGATACACTATGTAAATAATAAGCGTTACGGTATATGTCAGTATTACAAACATATGAAATTTATTAAAGGCTTTAATATCATAGAAAAAGCCGTATATCATTATCCAGAATATGAAGAAAAACCAGAAATAATAGGGAATTACAAAAAATTCGCAAAACGGTATTTTATCATCAAACGGACACCATATTGTGTGGTAATTCATTTTAACTCCCTGTTCAAGCGTCCAAAAAACTATTCCGTAGAAAAGCCAGTAAAGCAGGAACCAAATGTGACGGAACCGAGGCTCGTTTAATGTTGAGAGCCGCAGTCCTTTATAGCTTAAAGGTTTCATATCAATTTCCTTTGCATACAATATTATATATTTTTTCTGAGGCACAGGTGCTGAAGTTTTCTTTTAAAAGGTTCTTCATTTCATTCCTTTTGCTTTCGTCTTTCAGGTACCGACAAACCAAGTCAGCAAGAGCTTTAGCACCTGTAGCCGTATCGGCAAAACCGTGAGAAATAAAATAATCGAGATTTTTTGTTTCGCAACCCGGTACCGCATCAATGAATATCATAGGCAGATGTTTTACTGCCGCTTCGGTTGAGCTTAAACCTCCGGGTTTTGTAAGAACCACATCTGCCGCATCCATATATCCGGATATTCGTGAGGTAAATCCTACAACCGTAACATTCCGGTTGTTTTCCTTTACAAGACTCTCATACAGTCTCCTGTTATTACCGCAAACGGCAACCAAATGGGAGTCATCCGGCATAACTTTAGGCAGTATTTCGCAAAGCTGTTTTATAGGACCGCATCCCATGCTTCCGCACATAAGTAAAACCATTTTTTTATTTTCAGGTAATTTTAGCATACCTTTCGCATATTCGCTTGAATTCTTTGCGTGGAATTTAGGGTTTACCGGTATGCCGGTTGCAACAATAGTATCAGCCGCGATGCCTGCGGCGCAAAATTCTGCTTTTAAATCTTCACGAGGTATAAAATAGTAGTCAGGCTTTGTTTCACCGGCGCCCGGGCTACAGGTATAATCGGTGGCAACAAGGTATAACGGTATATCACATAAGCCGGATTTTCTGATTTTAGTCATCATCATTGCTGAAAAAATATGAGTGCAGATAACGGCATCGTAATCCGACTCTTTAATATCTATTGTAAGCGCTCTGCAACCCTTTGTTACAAGGTCGTACATAATCGAAGTTTCATCATCTTTAGGCGGATGATTCTCTTCAAACTTATATCCAATTCCGAAAAGCTTCGGTAAGTTCCTATATATAAATATATGTCCTTTGCTTATAATATCCGAATTTACCGGAGACCAAAAGGCAAGAGCATCTTTAATATCACACGAAACGCCGCGGCTTTCAAAATAATCGCTTATTGCTTTAGCGGCAGAGTTATGACCTTGTCCTGTATTACAGGAAAGTATCAAAACATTCATTGTTATATCTCCTCTATAATTATAGTCAAAGAAAATCGGTAATGGTATTCTACCATATATTACCTCAAAAAACAATATTACTTTTTAAATATTGTAATGTATTTTTTCACTGTCCGTTTTTTTGGACATTGTGAAAAATATAATAAAAAATGAAAAAAAGTACTTGACAAATCAAAAAAAGGGTACTATAATAAAACTACAGAAACGAACAAATGTTCGGTGGAGGTAAAAAATGAATTTATCACAGATTATAAGAACAATTTTGGAAATAGCGCTTGTTGTAATAACTATCTGGGCTGTTTTTCATGAGGATATGTTTATAGCTTTAGAAGAGCGTATTGCATCATTTTTTAAAAGAAGGCGTCTAAGAGTTTTGCATAACTCTTCCTTAAATGTTTTAAAATGATTTTTGTGTTTTCTTCGGTGTTCTATTGAAGTATATTACTATAAAAAAGCAAGTGACCGCCCCCTGCGGTCACTTGCTTTTTGTGAGTTAATTTTTGTTATTTGGTTCCGAAAATTCTGTCGCCTGCATCACCGAGACCGGGAACAATATAGCAGTGTTCATTCAGATGGTCGTCAAGTCCGGCACAGAATACCGGCACATCCGGGTGAGCTTTTGTAAACGCTTCAAGTCCCTCAGGTGCGGCAATAATGCACATAAATTTAATTCTCTTAGGATTAAACTCTTTAATTCTTGAAACCGCATCAATAGCGCTTCCGCCGGTAGCAAGCATCGGGTCAAGAACAAAAACATCACGCTCGTTAAGGTCGGCAGGGAGCTTGCAATAATAATCTACCGGCTTATGAGTCTTAGGATCGCGGTACATACCTATATGACCTACTTTAGCGGCAGGGATAAGGCTTAAAACACCTTCCACCATACCGAGTCCGGCACGAAGTATCGGAACAAAAGCCATTTTTCTTCCTGCAAGCACCTTTGTTTTAGCGGTGGCAATCGGAGTTTTCGTTTCAATTTCGCGAAGCGGTAAATCCCTTGTAGACTCATAGCACATAAGCATAGCGATTTCGCTTACGAGCTCGCGGAATTGCTTAGAGCCTGTCCTTTCATCACGCAGAATAGTCAACTTATGTTGAATAAGCGGATGTTCCATAATAAATACATTCTTGTTTTCCATTTTTAAATCCCCTTTTCTTATTTTTCTATATTTGAAATTTTTTGAATACGATTTATGTGGCGGCCACCCTCAAACTCTGTATCTACAAATAAATCGACAAGCTCAAGTGCAGTGCCAATTCCTATAACTCTGCCGCCAAGGCAAAGAACGTTAGCATCATTATGAAGTCTTGTGTACTTTGCGGAAAAATGTTCACTGCATGCCGCGGCGCGTATGCCTTTTACCTTGTTAGCCGCCATAGACATACCGATACCGGTTCCGCAAACTAAAATACCAAGTTTACAAGTACCGTCAGTTATCTCCTTTGTGACCTTTACGGCGATATCCGGATAGTCTACCGGCGTGTGTTCATAAATCCCACAGTCAACAACCTCAAATCCTCGACTTTTAAGATGTTCGGCTATGGCACATTTGTGTTCAAAACCGCCATGGTCGCAACCAATTGCAATTCTCATATATTATCTTCCTTTCTTTGTTTTGCCATCAATTCTCTTTGCGCTTGAGGAAGCTTTAAATAAATAGGAGTAATATCTCCTGCATCGGAGTAATTATTCTCTCTTATTGCCGCTTCAGCATAAAGCCCCACACCTACGGCATTTTGAAGCTTTAATATCGGTGTGGCTGTTGTCAGATTATTTTGATAATCGGCGGCTTTTATCACTGATTCCGCCGCATCACAACACAGTATTACCTTTTTGTCCTTAATACCTTCAAGCTCTCTTTTTAAATCGTCAATCATTATTGCGCGATCATCGCATAACCTGACAATACGGTCGCCCGAAACTTCAAACAAAGCATTGTATACTTGTGAGCATCTTGCATCTATAACCGGGCATATTATCGCTTTTTCTCCTTTGAACATATACGCCGCCGCAAGCAATGTGGAAACGCCTACGCATTTAAGCCCTTTAGGTTCGCATAGTCCTTTTGCCGATGCTATACCTATGCGAAGTCCGGTAAAAGAGCCGGGGCCTACGCTTACTGCGACTGCTTCAATATCCGAAAAGGTAAGCTTTCCTGCAGATAACACATTATTTATTATCGGAAACAAGGTCTGCGAATGAGTAAGCTTAATATCGGAAAAAGCGTAACTTACTATTTTTCCTTCGCTTATTATTGCCGCGGAAACCGGAGATGCAGAACATTCGATTGACAGTATATTCATAACTCTATATCTCCTATAACGGTTATTTTACGCTCGTTTTCAGACAGGCGTTCAAATTCTACGGTAATCACTTTTTCACCTTCGAGAGCAGACTCTATATTCTCGCTCCATTCAATTGCTGTAACGCCGCCGTAAGACAAATATTCAAAATAACCGGTGGAATTCAAATCATCCCAACCGGTTATCCTATACATATCAAAATGAAATAAATCAAGCCTGCCGCCTACATACTCGTTTACAATAGCGAAAGTAGGGGAGGTGACATCACCTTTATATCCGAGACCTTTAGCAAGACCTTTAACAAAACACGTTTTGCCCATTCCAAGACCGCCTTTAAGGGCGATGATCTCACCGCCACAAAGCTTTAAGGCTATAGCTTCGGCAAATTTTAAAGTGTCAAATTCACAGGAGGAAACAAACGAAATACTCATAAAAACTTCCTCCTCTCTTCACTTTTTAAAATTCTATCATAACCGACAATTTATGTCAATCAAAAAATCAATATTTTTTGAAACTATTTAAAATGCACAATTTATCTCTTGCATTTTTCTTTTAAATTTGTTATTATAATACCGGATATATTTTGGCGAGGTGTTTTTATGGGCAAAATATCAGTTAAATATATTACTTTCTTTCTTGTTATATCTTTATTGCTTGCATGTGTTGCAGGATGTAATGGAAATAAGGATGTTTATGGCGCCGCGTCTGATTTTATTAAAGTCAGCCATCCGGATAAGCCTAATACTAATGTCTTTTCAGATGAGGATTACGATGTCAGCGGGTCATTATCCGGCAAATCTACCGATTCTAAAGATAAAAACAACTCTTCGGAGACAACTTCCGGCGATACTGCTTTAGCCGGAAGTGATAAGAACTCAGGTTCTGTAGTATCAAACGGTACTTCGGGATCTTCACAATCAAGTAGCGGTTCTGATTCTTCCGGTACCGTTTCAGGCGGTACAAGTCAGCAAAACCAGGGTGGTACCGATGGCTCAGGAGTTACGCAGCCGGATAGTGGTGCTGTTTTAGGTGTCCTACCGTCTGATGCATTTGATGGTTCGGGCACAAATATCAAAGATACACCGGCTCCCGGAGATCATACTCCGGCGATCGAAATCCAATGATCTTTTAATACTTTCGAATAGGATTGAATAAAACGCGCAAAGCCTTTTTTGGTTTTGTGCGTTTTTTGTGTAAAAAAATATTGCCCTATATAAATCTTTATGCTATAATAATAGCTAATACTGGGGTATTATAGTTTTTTGCACAGGAGGCGGCTGTAGATTGCGGATATTAGGTATTGATCCCGGTTATGCAATAGTAGGATACGGAACTGTGGATTTTGACGGTATCCGGTTTAATACTTTAGGATACGGAGCTATAACCACTAAAGCCGATATGCCGTTTCCAGAGCGCCTTAAAGCAATATACGAAGATATGATAACGATTATAGAAAAATATCATCCCGATTGTATATCCATTGAGCGTTTGTATTTTAATACAAATACCACTACCGCCATAGATGTTGCACAGGCTCGTGGTGTAATAATGCTTGCCGCAGTTAATAAATCACTTGAGATTTTCGAATATACGCCACTTCAGGTGAAGCAGGCGATTACAGGTTATGGAAGAGCGCAGAAAAACCAGATAATGGAAATGGTGAAAGGCTTGCTTTCGCTATCTGTCATTCCTAAGCCGGACGATACGGCTGATGCGTTAGCGCTTGCTGTTTGTCATGGGCATAGTGCCGGCAGTCTCTACGGCAAATTAAGCTCTAAAACGAAAGGAAAAATCTGATGATAGCATCATTAAACGGTAAAATCATTTTTAAGGATGAGAGTGTTGCTGTAATTGAGTGCGGCGGAGTAGGATTTAAATGCTTTGTAACTAAAAAAACTCATAGCTCAATCGGCAATGTAGGGGAGAATGCGTTTTTACATACCTTTCTTATGGTAAAAGAGGATGCTCTCGATTTATATGGCTTTTCCAGCCGTGGTGAGCTTGATGTGTTTAAGCTTATAACTTCAGTAAGCGGAGTCGGCGCTAAAATAGGCATTGCAATACTTTCGGAAATCGATTATGAAAATGTTTTGCTGTGCATTGCAAGCGGCGATGCAAAATCGCTTACTGCGGCGCCGGGGGTGGGCATTAAGCTTGCTCAAAGAATGGTGCTTGAGCTGAAGGATAAAGTCGGCTCTATTGCCGCAGGCGATGAGTTTGAGGCGGTAAGCGCCATTGGCAACGCGCCTTCGGTCACGCCGGCAAAAGAAGCGATAGAGGCTTTGGCTTCTCTCGGGTATACACAAAGTGAAGCGGCTTTGGCGGTGGGTAAACTTGACACATCGCTTCCGACTGACGAGTTAATAAAAGGTGCGTTAAAATTCTTGGCAAGGGGGATATAAGTCTTGATAGAGGATATGGATTTTGAAAATCGGATAGTATCACCTGAATTTGTTTCTGCTGATGATGATGCTGAAATAACACTTCGTCCGAAAACACTGTCCGAATATATAGGTCAAGATAAGGTCAAGGATAATTTAAGTATTTATATAGAAGCGGCAAAAAAGAGGCATGAAAGCCTTGATCATGTTTTGCTTTACGGCCCTCCCGGACTTGGAAAGACTACGCTTGCCGGAATTATTGCTCATGAAATGGGCGTTAATATCAGGGTGACATCTGGTCCGGCTATAGAAAAGCAGGGCGATCTTGTTGCGATTCTTACTGCGCTTAATGAGGGCGATGTTCTTTTTATTGATGAAATTCACAGACTATCTCGCAGTATAGAGGAGATTTTGTATCCGGCAATGGAGGATTTTTCTCTCGATATTATACTCGGAAAAGGTCCGTCTGCCAGATCAATAAGACTTGATGTTCCGCATTTCACTTTGGTTGGAGCCACTACTCGTTCAGGTCAGCTTACAGCACCGCTTCGTGATAGATTTGGCGTGCTTTTAAGACTTGAGTTGTATACGCCGGAACAATTGGGGCAGATAGTGACAAGATCAGCCGGTATTCTCGGTATTCCTACCGATTATGACGGTGCATTGGAAATCGCATCCCGTTCAAGAGGAACGCCGAGAATAGCTAACAGACTTCTTAAAAGAGTAAGGGATATTGCTCAAATACAGTTTGACGGTAAAATAACCGAAGAGGTTGCACAGTCGGCCCTTAAGAGGTTTGAAATAGATGAATTGGGACTTGATGATTTTGACCGGCGTATGCTAAAAACAATTATAACTAATTACGGCGGAGGCCCTGTAGGACTTGAAACTCTTTCGGCTGCCGTAGGTGAGGAAGCTGTTACAATAGAAGATGTATATGAGCCGTATTTAATGCAAATAGGATTTTTATCGCGCACGCCGAGAGGCAGATGTGTTACTGCTGCCTGTTATGAGCATTTGGGAATTACACCTACAGGTCAGCAAACTTTGATTTAGACGAGGTATTTTTAATGCGTTGGCAAGACGATTTTAATGATTATGAGCTTATAGATGCCGATGCGGGTAAACGGCTTGAGCGTTGGGGGAATATAATACTTGTTCGCCCCGATCCTCAGGTTATATGGGCTCAGGGCGAAAGCGACGCGCGCTGGGAAAGTGCGGCGGCGGTTTATCACCGCTTGTCAAGCGGCGGCGGATACTGGGAAAAGAAAGGCTTTGTTCCCGATGTGTGGTCAATAAGCTATAAAGATCTCACTTTTAATCTGAAGCCTATGGGATTTAAGCATACGGGATTATTTCCGGAACAGGCAGTAAACTGGAGTCTGGCTAGAAAGCTTATAGAAAACGCCGGCAGACCTGTTTCGGTATTAAACCTTTTTGCGTATACCGGCGGAGCTACAATTGCTTGCCTTAAAAGCGGCGCGGCAGTAACGCATGTTGATGCTTCTAAAGGTATGGTGAGCTGGGCAAAAGAAAACTCCGTATCATCGGGAGTGGCGGACAGAAATGTCCGTTGGTTGGTTGACGACTGTATGAAGTTTGTCAAACGCGAAATCCGGCGTGGCAGAAAATATGATGCTGTTATAATGGATCCTCCGTCTTACGGGAGGGGACCTTCAGGTGAAATATGGAAACTTGAGCAGAGCCTCGGTGAGCTTTTAAAGGACGTAGGAGCGATACTTAGTGATAATCCTTTGTTTTTTATGCTCAACTCTTATACCGGCGGGCTTTCGCATACAATTTTAAACTATATGGTTAAAAAGTGTGTTGTGCCGGGCTTTGGCGGAGAGGTTACAACCGATGAAATAGGACTTCGTGTTACAAAAAAAGATGTGATTTTGCCTTGTGGCAACACCACGGTTTGGACTAGGTAAATGGATAATCAGATTGAACTTAAAAATGTATCTTTTTCTTATGTTAATGCAGAAGAGAATCAAAATATTATAGAAAATCTAAACTTAAATATCGAGCGCGGTAGTTTTACCGTTATTCTCGGGCATAACGGGTCCGGAAAATCAACTCTCGCTAAGCTGATAAACGGGCTTTATAAACCTACTAATGATGACGGTGCCGTGCTGGTTGACGGTGTAGATACGAAGAACGAAAAAACCGAAATAGATATTCGCCGCAAGGTTGGTATGGTTTTCCAAAATCCCGATAATCAACTGGTAGCTTCCATCGTTGAGGAGGATGTTGCTTTCGGTCCCGAAAATTTGGGGCTTGAGCCCAAAAAGACCAGAGAGCGCGTGGATGAGGCGCTTAAAGCAGTAGGTATGTACGAACATCGGAAGTCAACTCCGCATCACCTGTCTGGCGGTCAGAAGCAGAGGGTGGCTATTGCCGGAATTCTTGCGATGCGTCCTGAATGTTTAGTGCTTGATGAGCCCACTGCTATGCTTGATCCTAAGGGCAGGGCAGAGGTAATAAATATTATAACGCGACTTAATCGGGAAAGTGGAATTACCGTTGTGCTTATAACCCATTTTATGGAGGAAGCGCAGGATGCGGATAGGATAATCTTGCTTTCTGGCGGCAAGATTATAGGCGACGGTACGCCTAAAAAGATTTTTTCGGACATTAAGACACTTAAGGATATAGGTCTTGATGTCCCGCAAACAACCGAGCTTTTATATGAATTGAAGAAAAACGGTATGGATGTAAATACCGATGCTATTTCTGTAGAAGAAACAGCCGACCGGATTTGTGCGGCGCTTCATTTGGAGGAAAAGTAGTTGTCAAGCATTATTGAGGTAAAGAACCTGAGCTATTCGTATAACGGAGATGCACAGATTGTTAAAGACGCGATACATGATATTTCTTTTTCGGTTGAAAGCGGTGAAATTATCGGTATTATAGGCCATACCGGCTCCGGTAAATCAACCCTTATTCAACACCTTAACGGACTGCTTAAACCGTCGAGCGGAGAAATTATTGTAAACGGTAAGAATATTTGGGATGATCCGAAAAAAATAAGAGATGTCCGCTTTAAAGTCGGACTTGTTTTCCAGTACCCCGAGTATCAGTTGTTTGAAGAAACTGTATTTGCAGATATTGCTTTCGGCCCTAAAAATATGGGACTTTCAGGGGATGAGTTGAAGGCAAGGGTTGAAAAAATATGTGATGTTGTAGGAATAAAACAAGAGTATTTTCAAAAATCTCCTTTTGATCTTTCGGGCGGAGAAAAGCGGCGTGTTGCCATAGCCGGAGTTATGGCTATGGAACCCGGAGTTTTGATACTTGACGAGCCTATAGCCGGTCTTGACCCGAAAGGCAGAAGGGAAATAATAGATATGGTACGGCGCTACCGTGAGCAGTTTAAAGCTACGGTTATTATGGTTTCACATAATATGGAGGATATGGCGGTTCTTGCCGACAGGCTTATAGTGCTAAACGGCGGCAAGCTTGAAATGTTTGATACCGTTTATAATGTTTTTTCAAGGGATGAAAAGCTTAGAGAAATCGGGCTGAGTGTACCTATTGTAACAAAGGTACTTGCCTTATTAAAACAGAAGAATAAAGATATAAGGACAGATATTTTCACCGTGGATGAAGCGGTAAAGTATTTGTGCAGCATAGCCGCAGGTGGTAATAATGCTTAAGGATATCACTTTCGGTCAATACTTTGAAGGCGGCTCCGTTATACACCGTATGGATCCGAGAACCAAGATACTTTTACTAATTGTAGATATAGTTTTTTTGTTTTTGACAAGGAATGTTTTTTCGCTTATTATTCCGGCTATTCAAATAATCTTTATACTAATTATTTCAAAGGTGCCTGCAAGGATGTTTTTAAGGAATATAAAAACAATTTTGCCGATAATAATTTTTACAACTGTTATAAATCTTTTTTACGGCAGCGGCGGCACGGTTTTAGTGTCTTTTTGGCATCTGTCGATTACCACCACCGGCATACTCAGAGCGGTTTATATGGCAAGCCGCATTATTTTGCTGATAATTTTAAGCTCGGTTCTGACATACACTACTACACCTAATGATATAACGGATGCTATTGAGTCGCTTTTATCGTTCTTAAAGGTATTTAAGCTGCAAACTGCAGTTCATATGCTTGCTATGATGATGACGATAGCTTTAAGATTTATACCAACCCTGGTTGAAGAAACCGAAAAAATAATGAGCGCTCAAAAAGCGAGGGGCGCGGATCTTGAAAACGGAAAGCTTTTTGATAGAATAAAAGCACTTATTCCCATTCTCATTCCGCTTCTTATTTCATCTGTTCGTCGTGCTTATGAGCTGGCGGAAGCAATGGAATGCAGATGCTATAACGGTGGCGTGGGCAGAGTGCGTATGAAAAAGCTCAAATATTCAATGCTTGATTTGTATGGTACAATTATAAATATGTTGTTTTGCGGCGGCGTTGTTGCGCTGAATATTATGTTGTAACGCGAGAGAAAGTTATGAAGAGAGTTTTACTTACCGTTTCGTATGACGGTACAAATTATCATGGCTGGCAGTTTCAGCCTAATGCACTTACGGTTCAGCAGGTGTTTAACGAGGCTTTGGAAAAACTGCTTGGTGTTCCTACAGATATTACGGGTTGCAGCCGCACCGATACCGGTGTTCACGCGAGAGAATTTGCCTGCCATTTAGACTGTGATGATAATATTCCGAAAGAAGCTTTTTTAAAAGGACTCAACGCTATTTTGCCCGATGATATAGCAGTTAATGATTGCAGAGAAGTGTCAAATGATTTTCATGCGAGATACAGCATATCCGGTAAAAGATATGTTTACGGTATGTATACAGGAGTTAAAAACCCGTTTGATGAGAGGTATTTTTTGCACCTGTCGTCAGAGCCTGATGTGGATTTGATGAACGAATTTGCAAAAACAGTTGTAGGAGAACATAATTTTTGCGGATTTTCATCCTCCGGCAGGAGTACTCAAAATACCGTAAGAACGGTTAAGGAATGTTTTGTGGCTAAGAAAGACAATAAAATCTGTTTTAATATTACCGCAAAAGGTTTTTTGTATAATATGGTCAGAATTCTGGCAGGTACAGCATTGGCGGTAGGATACGGCAAAAGGCCTGTGGATATATCGAAGCAGGTGTTTTCTGAAAGGGACAGGTCACTTGCCGGCGATACATTACCGCCTAACGGTTTGTTTTTAGATAAAATTTTTTACTAAGAGGTTATCTTATGCCCGAGTATAAAAGGAAAAAAATACACACAAGCAGAAGGCGCCCTAAGAGTGTAAAGGTTCAAAAGCAGAATACTAATGCGTCGTCTCGTCCGGCAAAGCAGATAAAACGGGATATTACACAGGATAGTTCTATCAGAGTTGTAAAGGGCAAAAAGGGCGAAAGAAGAACAAAATTTTGTGTTTTTTCCGCAAGTATAGCGGCTATAATATTAATCTTTATACTCCTTTCAACTCTTTTGCCTGTAGGACTTATTGAAAGCTCAAAAAATCTTTTTTTGTCGTTCGGCTCCGGTAGTTTCCCTGCCGATATTTCCGGCGCGCAGACGATTGACTGCGTACCGAAATCCAACTATTATTATGTTCTTACTGATACCAGCGTTATGGCTTATTCAAATGGCGGAAAAAAGATTTTTTCAAGTGTTCACGGCTTTCTTTCCCCTGTTATTGCTACGAGTCAGACGAGAGCGATAGTTTTTGATCAAGGTAAGAATACGGCAATAATTTATAATCTTTCGGGCGTGGTTGATACAGTAAACAGCAAAAATGAGATTATCACTGCAGATATTGCTAAGGACGGGCAGTATGCCCTTGTCACAAAGTCTGATTCTTATGCCAGCAGTGTAACGGTATATAATAAAAGCGGTAAGTCGATTTATAATATTAAGTTTGCTAAAGATATAGTAAATCACATTGATATAGCATCTTCCGGTAAAAAAATAGCAGTTTCTACTGTAAGTGCGGAATCGGGAAAGTTTGTGTCAAGTATCAGAGTATACGAATTTAATTCCGCAGATCCGGCATTTAAGCTCGATCTTAATCAGGATATTGTATATGATATAGAAAATACCGGAAGCGGATTTTTCGTTACAACCCATAATAAACTGCGATACATCAAATGGTCAAAATATGCTGTTAACGAATTTGACGCGGGCGGAGAAATAGTTTCAATGCGATATTCGGGCTCCGGAACTATGGCGGTTTATAATAAAACCAACGATAAAAGTGATAACAGTATAGTTTTGTTTTCAAATTCGGGAAAGAAAATATCTGAATTTGAAATAAAAGAAGCAATTAACGACATAAGATTTTTAAGAGGACGTGTTTATTCTATAGGGGATAGCAGTGTAAGTATATATGATAAGCAAGGTAAAATCTTGCGAAGTGACAGTTGCGCTTTCGGCGGGGTAAAAATATCGGTTGTAGGCTCTAATGCCGTTTGTGTTATAACCGATAATGAAATTCAGAAAACCGTTATTGAGAAAGGTGATTAGTATGACGGCAGGTATAATTCTCGATCTTATAATTATTGCAATAGTGGTTCTTTATATATTTATTTCGGCAAGGCACGGTTTTGTCCGTACCCTTATTGAGGTTGCGGGATTTATCGCGGCATGTGTTGTAGCGTTTACAGTCAGTTCACCACTTGCCGACTTAACTTATGATAAAATAATAGAACCCAAAATTATTTCCAATATCGAGCAGGTTACAAGTGATGGTGGCAACGCTGTTGCTGAGAAGCTTTGGAATTCTTTTCCCGATATAATTAAAAAATACTCGGCGGATATAGGCGTTAACGAGCAGGCGTTTTATGACAGTATCAACTCAACTGTTGCAGGAGGCGCATCCGATTCAGCTGTTAAAATTTCCGAAAATGTTACAAAACCGCTCATAATAAAACTTGTTTCAGCGCTTTATTCGACCGTTATCACTATTGTACTTATAATAGTTTCAAAGTATTTGGCAATAATTGTTAATCGGCTGTTTAAAATTCCGGTTATCGGTAAAATCAATGCGGCTTTAGGCGGCGTTGTAGGTGCTGTTAAAGGTTTGGCTTTTGCCTTCGTTTTTTGTGCTGTTATAAGCATAATAATATTGCTTACAAAAAATGGCTTTTGGATATTTAATCCCGAAAATATCGAATCATCAAATTTGTTTAAATTATTATACGGCTTTTCGCCGTTTGTATAGTCTAAGGAGTTTAAGTTTAAAATGAAATTATGTTCAAAATGTAAAAAGCGACCGGCTGTGGTGTTTATGTCAAATCCGATGAATCCGTCAGCAGAACCTGAAGGCCTTTGTCTTGTATGCGCTAAGGAACTCGGAATAAAGCCGGTTGATGATATGCTCAAAAGTATGAATATTACCGACGAGGATATTGAGCAAATGAGCGATCAATTTATGGAGATGATGTCTCCTGGGGCGGATGATAGTGAGCTTAATGATGAAACATTTGATTTAGGTACAGCTCCGGCGATACCTTTTCTTAAAAATATGTTTGGTGCCGCAGGTAAGTCCGCAGAGGATGAAAAAGAAAAAACCGCCAAAGGGGAAAAACCGAAGAAAAAACGCAGAAGGTTTTTAGAGCAGTACTGCACTAACCTTACCTTACGGGCAAAAGAAGGCAAGCTTGATAATATAATCGGCAGAGAAAAGGAGCTTTATCGAACAATACAAATTCTTTCCCGCCGTTCTAAAAATAATCCTTGCTTGATAGGTGAACCCGGTGTCGGTAAAACTGCTATCGCCGAGGGATTGGCGCAAAAGATAGTCAGGGGTGAAGCCCCGGCTCGCCTTTGTGATAAGGAGATTTATTTGCTTGATCTTACAGGTCTTGTCGCGGGAACGCAATTCCGCGGTCAGTTTGAGAGCCGTGTGAAAGGTCTTGTTGATGAAATCAAGGATACAGGAAATGTAATACTCTTTATTGATGAGATACACAATTTAGTCGGCGCCGGCGATTCTGCCGAGGGTTCAATGAACGCCGCTAACATTTTAAAGCCTGCACTCTCAAGAGGTGAAATACAGGTTATAGGCGCTACTACATTTAAGGAATACCGTAAATATATTGAAAAGGATGCGGCCCTTGAGCGCCGCTTTCAGCCCGTTATAATAGAGGAGCCTTCAATGGAGGATGCTAAAAGCGTTTTAATGGGCGTTAAATCTTACTATGAAGGTTACCACGGCGTAAAAGTGCCGGATAGTATTGTAGACAGGGCGGTAACGCTTTCCGAAAGATATGTTACCGATAGATTTTTGCCCGATAAAGCCATTGATTTGCTCGATGAGGCTTGTGCTTGTACCAGTCTCCAGAATAAGGCGATAGACGAGCTTTATATAGCCAATAAGCGCGTTTCAGAGGCTCAAAAACAGTTGGATGAGCTCACATCAGACCCTGAAAATACGGATTATGAAAAGCAGGCAATGCTTAAAGCCGATATTGAAAAGTATAAGGCAACGGCGAACGGACTATATGAGGCGGCTTCCGATAATACGGTAACCGAAAAAGAGCTTGCCAAGGTTATTGAGCTTTGGACAGGTATACCGGCTTCAAAAATCGAAGAAAGCGAACTTTCAAAGCTTTCTCATCTTGAAGACCAATTGAATGAAAAAATAATCGGTCAAGGTGAGGCTACAAGGTTAGTAGCTGCGGCAGTTAAGAGGTCAAGAGTGCATACGAGCGCTGTAAAAAGACCGGCGTCATTTATATTTGTAGGGCCTACAGGTGTCGGAAAAACAGAACTTGTAAAGGTGTTGTCAGAGCAGCTTTTCAGCACTCCCGAAACATTGCTCAGATTTGATATGTCCGAATTTATGGAAAAGCACTCTGTATCGAGGCTTATAGGTGCGCCTCCGGGATATGTAGGCTATGACGAGGCCGGGCAACTTACTGAAAAGGTACGCAGAAAGCCTTATTCGGTGATTTTGCTTGACGAAATCGAAAAAGCCCATCCCGATGTTTTGAATATCCTCCTTCAAATACTGGACGAGGGTAGGGTTACAGATGCACAGGGCAGAACGGTGAATGTTGAAAACACTGTTATCGTTATGACATCAAATGCCGGAAGTCAAACAAGCACTAATCTTTTAGGTTTCGGTCAAAGTGCGGTTCAGGCATCTAAGGACAAGGCGCTTAAAGCATTAAGGGAATTTTTGCGTCCGGAGTTTATAGCGCGCGTAGATGAGGTAGTGGTATTTAGTCCTTTAAGTCGCGATTCACTTTTGAAAATTGCCGACTTAATGCTCTTAGAGCTTAAAAGCTCGATATCTGAACGGCATATAGAGCTTAAATATGATGCCGATGTTTGCAAATTTGTTGTAGATAATGCAGATACCGATAAGACAGGGGCGCGAGAGCTTAGAAATGTAATCCGGAGAAATATCGAGGATAGGATTGTAGATATTATAATTGAACGTGAGGATAATGTTACCGGAATTAATGTAAGCATAAAGGATGATAACATTAAAATCGATGTTCTTTAGGTGATTTTTATGAAAGTTAATTTTGTTAAGTTAAAAGAGAACGCCATAGTTCCCACATACGGCACGGAATATTCCGCGGGAGCCGACCTTTATGCTTTGCCTGAAGGCGATATAGAAATAAAGGCGGGCGAGAGCTTGCTTATTCACACCGGCATTGCCATGCAAATTCCGGAAGGATATGCCGGATTTATATTCGCGCGAAGCGGTATTGCCACTAAAAGGGGACTGGCACCTGCCAATAAGGTTGGTGTAATTGATAGCGATTACCGCGGAGAAATAATGGTATCTCTTTATAATCATTCTAAAGTCACGCAAAAAGTATCTTCAGGCGAGCGTATAGCTCAAATGGTTATAATGCCTTATTTAAAGGCGGAATTTTTTGAGACAGAAACTCTCGATGACACTGCGAGAGCCGCAGGCGGCTTTGGTTCAACCGGTACAATATAAATTTGATTAATATTTTTAAATGCTGTCAATAATATATTACTGACTTTAAAAAGACGGTTGATGGCTGTCTTTTACATATAAAATCTATGGAGGAAAATTATTTAATGAGTGAAACACAAACCAGAAAAAATAATAAAGGTCGTTTCAATAGTAAAAACGGTAGTGTTTCTGCTGCAAAAAATGCTGTAAATAGTCTTTTAAACGGCAGCTTTGGAAAGAAAGATACTGCTAAATCGCCAAATAAACAGAAAAAAGCAAAAAAAACCACATCAAACAATTATACTAAAAAGGCTAAAAACAATTTGCCGCAAAAGAGCGAAAAGCCGATAAGAATTATACCGCTCGGCGGTCTCGGTGAGATAGGTAAAAACATAACACTTTATGAGTTTGACGGCGATATGATTTTGGTTGACTGCGGTATGAGCTTTCCCGATGAGGAAACCCCGGGTGTTGATGCGGTAATACCGGATTTTACTTATGTTTTAGAGAATAAAGCTAAGATAAAGGGATTAGTGGTAACACACGGACACGAGGATCATATAGGTGGTATACCGTACCTTTTAAAAGAATTTAATGTTCCTATATATGCTACAAGGTTGACAATAGGTCTTATAGAGAATAAAATATCTGAACACGGGCTGTTGCCGGAGGCAAAACTTAATGTTGTAAAGGCCGGGCAGACAATTAAGCTCGGAAATTTCAGCGTTGAATTTATCCATGTAAATCATTCTATACCCGATTCGGTAGGTTTTGCTATAAGCTGTGCGGCAGGTACCGTTGTTCAGACGGGCGACTTTAAGATAGATACCACGCCTATTGATGATAAAGTTATTGATATTGCGCGATTTGCCGAGCTTGGCAAAAGGGGTGTTTTAGCCCTGCTTTCAGACTCAACCAATGCCGAAAGACCGGGGTATACCCCTTCTGAGCGCATTGTAGGGGAATCCTTTGCTACTCTGTTCAGAAAAGCGCAGGGACATAGAATAATAGTTGCTACATTCTCATCGAACATTCACCGAATTCAACAGATAATTGATGAGGCGCATAGGTGCAAGCGCAAGGTCGCCGTTTCCGGCAGAAGTATGATAAATGTTGTTAAAATGGCGGCGGAGCTTAAGTATCTTAAGGTTCCAAACGGAATTCTTGTTGAAATTGAGCAAATTAAAAATTTTGCGCCAGAAAAACTTGTTGTTATTACAACCGGTTCCCAGGGCGAGCCGCTTTCCGCACTTCACAGAATGGCGTTTTCAGACCATAGACAGGTAGAAATAATACCAGGCGATATGATTATAATATCCGCAACCCCGATACCGGGAAATGAGATATTTGTCAGCCGGGTTGTTAATGAACTTATGAAGCGCGGCGCTAATGTTGTATACGAAAAAATGTACGATGTTCATGTTTCCGGGCACGCTTGTCAAGAGGAAGAAAAGCTGATGCTCAGCGTAGTAAAGCCCAAATACTTTATGCCGGTTCACGGCGAGCAAAAGCATCTTTTTAAACATAGAATGTTGGCTAACACAATGGGTATAAAGCCGGAAAACATTATAATCGCGGCAAACGGCAATGTGATTGAGGTATCAGAAAGCGGAATTAAAAATGCAGGTTCCGTTCCGTCCGGTAGGGTACTTGTAGATGGACTCGGTGTCGGAGATGTTGGCAGTATAGTTCTTCGCGACCGTAAGCATTTGGCTGATAACGGTATAATTATTGTAACCGTTGCCATTGATTCGGTAACGAGGCAGGTGATATCCGGTCCCGATGTTGTATCTCGCGGATTTGTATATGTTAAAGAATCGGAAGAGCTGATGGATGAACTAAGGCGTGTTGTTCTTGATGTTCTGGAAAACAGCTATTATAGCCGGGCAAAGGATTGGAACACAATAAAGGCGACTATTAAGGATGGCGTTTCAAAATTCCTTTATCAGAAAACACATCGCAGTCCTATGGTATTGCCGGTAATTTTAGAAATTTGAGGGTGAATAGTATGAAGGTTATTTTGTTGGCAGATGTTAAGTCAAAAGGGAAAAAAGGTGACCTTATAAACGTTTCGGACGGGTACGCCAGAAACTTCCTTTTCCCGAAGAATTTAGCCACTATAGCGGATAGTGCCGCCATCTCTGAAATGAATAGTCAAAAGGCTGCCACCGAGCATCATAAGCAGGAAGAAATAGATGCCGCAAAAGCAGTTGCAAAAATTCTTGACGGAAAAACTGTTACATTAAAGGCAAAAGGCGGCTCATCAGGCAGACTTTTCGGCAGTATAACATCCAAAGAAATTGCAGATGAGATAAACCGCGTTTTTTCGGTAAATGTTGATAAGAAAAAGCTTTCTGTGGCAGATATCAAAAACTTCGGTGATTATACCGCAGAGGTAAAGCTCTATAAAGGTATTGTCGCGAAACTGAGCATAAAGGTTGAAGAATAATTATGAGTAATGATAATTTACTTTACGATTTTGACGGAAACAGAATACCTTATTCAGTTGAAGCAGAACAGTCTGTGTTAGGCTCTATGATTATAGATCCTCAGTGTATTGCTGAGGTTATAACTATGGTAAAACCGGAGTTTTTTTATATTCCGCAGCACAAGGAAATCTACAATGCTATCGTTACAATGTTTGAGATAAATCAGGTTGTGGATTTTGTCTCTCTGCTTGAAAGATTAAAGGATAATAATGTATATGATGAGGCAGGGGGCAAGGCATATCTTACCGAGCTTGTCACCAATGTCCCGTCCTCTGCAAATGTAAATACATATATAGGTATTCTGCGTGAGCGGTATTATGCCCGCGCACTTATCGGTGCGGCTAAGTCAATTCTTAAGGATATTGATGAAAATTCGCTTGATACCGAAAAAATGATAGAAAGCGCCGAACAGCGGATATACGATATCCGTATGGGTAACGATAAATCGGGGCTTACATCAATTAAGGATATAATTGAACAGGAAACCTATGATAGGCTCTCAAAAATTGCCGACCCCGAAACACACGATGATTATGTGGGTATACCTTGCGGCATAGGCGACCTTGATAAAATGATCACCGGTCTTAATAAGTCAGACCTTATTATATTAGGCGCTCGCCCGGGTATGGGAAAAACATCTATGGCGCTTAACATTGCCCGTAATGTTGCGGTAAATACCGGAAAGACGGTTTGCTTTTTCTCACTTGAGATGTCAAGAGATCAGTTGGCACAAAGGCTTCTTTCGAGTGAGTCTGGGGTAAACAGCCAAAAACTCAGGACAGGTGAGCTTACTGCCGATGAGTGGACAATGCTTACCCGCGCAGGCGAAAATCTATCTAAGGCGAGGCTGTTCTTTGACCAAACTTCTGATATTACCGTGCCTGAAATGAAGGCCAAGCTTCGGCGGATGAAAAAAGTTGACCTTGTAATAATTGATTACTTAGGTCTAATGCATTCGGCGCGTAGGATTGATAACCGCGTTCAGGAAATTTCGGAAATCACCCGAAACCTTAAAATTATGGCAAAAGAGCTTAATGTGCCCATAATTACCTGTTCACAGCTATCGAGAGGCACGGAAACTAAGGGTAAATCCCATAGACCGACACTTGCCGACCTTCGTGATTCCGGTTCTATTGAGCAGGATGCAGATATTGTTTTATTCCTTTACCGCGAAGCCTATTATAATAATGAAAAGGATAACGAAGAAGATTATAGTGAGGATACCAAGAGTGAATGTATAGTAGCTAAAAACCGTCACGGCGAAACCGGCAAGGTAGAGCTTAATTGGGATCCTAATCATACCCGTTTTACTTCGATCGACAGGATGAGATAATGTTAAAAAAAGTAAGAACGAGTATTAACGATCTCTGCCTCTTAAGAGGGGTGAAAATTTTAGCCGTTGCCGTTTCCGGGGGTGCTGATTCAGTAGCATTACTTCATGCTATGCTAAGTATTAAGGGTGAATACGGTATTGATGTTTTTGCGGCGCACTTTAATCATAAACTCCGCGGAGAAGAGTCTGACAGCGATATGCGATTTGTAGAAGCACTATGCAATAATTTCGGTGTAAAACTTGTCTGCGGGCAGGGTGATGTAGCGGCGTATGCAAAAGAGAATAAGTTTAGTACCGAGCTTGCCGCCAGACAAATGCGCTATGATTTTTTTGAGAGTCTTCCCGCCGATGCCGTTGCCACAGCGCATACGGCAAGCGATAATCTTGAAACGGTTTTATTTAATCTTACCCGCGGAAGTGGAATAGGCGGCCTTTGCGGTATTCCTCCGAAAAGGGATAAGTATATCCGACCGTTTATTTTTTGCACAAGGGACGAGATTGAGGGCTACTGTCGCCAGAACAATTTAAGCTATGTTACGGATAGTACAAATTTAAGCGATGACTATGCCAGAAATCTTATAAGGCATAAGGTAGTACCGGTGCTTAAAAAATTAAATCCGTCGCTTGAAAACAATGTTTTAAATACTTCTTTTGAACTTGCGTTTGACCGCGATATTCTGAATAGTATCGCGAATGATGAATACAAGAAGGCGTTGACTAAATCCGGGATCGACACAAATATTATTAAAAGCATAAATCCGGCAATATCCGGTCGTGTTTTGCGTATTTTTTGTTATGAGAAAACAGGGATATCACCCGATTATAAGCACACCGAAAGGTTGTTTAATGTTTCGGTAAACGGCGGCAGATGCAGCCTTCAGGGCGGTTACTTTGCAGAAAGACAAAAAAGTGTTTTAAAAATAGGCTCTGTTAACAAAAAACAGAAATTTAAAGTAGATATTGAAAAAATCCGCTTCGATTTAATAAAAAAAGATAAAAAAATTAATAATTTATTATTAAAAAACATTCTTGACTGTGATAAAATAGATGGCGAACTGAAAATAAGAACCCGAAAACCGGGTGATAAAATAAGGCTTGCCGGCAGAGGATGCACAAAAACACTGAAAGCGCTTTATAATGAACATTCTGTTTTCTCCGGTATGCGTGAGGATTTGCCGGTCATTTCGGATAATAGCGGCGTTGTATGGGTTTTAGGAATTGGCGCCTCCGAGCGGACTTTACCGGATGAAAAAACGGAATTTGTTTATAAAATCAGTTATGAAACTGTTTTAGGGGGAAATAATACAAAATGAAAAAAGAAGATGTGCTTAAGGTCTTAATATCCGAGGAAGAACTAAAGCAAATCTGTAAGGATTTGGGAAAACAAATTTCCCGCGATTATGAGGGGAAAAATCTGCTTTTAGTAAGCGTACTCAAAGGGGCCGTTGTTTTCTTATCGGATCTTTTAAGGGAGATTACCTGTGATTGCCGTATTGATTTTATGGCGGTGTCCTCGTACAGCGGAACTAAAACTACCGGCGTTGTAAAATTCAAAAAAGATCTTGATATAAACCCTGAGGGGTGTGATATACTTATAGTTGAGGATATTCTCGATTCGGGTATAACACTTGCATATCTTAAGAATATTTTGGCTGACAGAAATGCCGCCAGCATAAAGATTTGCACGCTTCTTGATAAACCGGATAAGCATAAGGCTGATATAAAAGCTGATTATGTAGGTGCTGTGGTGCCGGATGAATTCGTTGTCGGTTACGGACTCGATTATGACGAAAAATATAGAAATTTGCCGTATGTAGGCGTACTTTCGCCTTCTGTATACGAAAAATAAGAAGGGAGATTTTTTCTTTTGAATAAAAATTTAAAAAGGACGCTTTTATATATCGGTATCCCGATAATAATGATACTTTCGTATTTTTTGATGAATGCGGTTACAAAAAAAGCAACACAGACGAAGTATTATGAAATCGTCCAACTTGTAAAAAACAATAAAGTATCGGAATTTAATATCAATCTTTATAGCGGTGAGCTTACCTATAAACTCCGTTCTGACGGTAAAACTTATCACTATACCGTGGCTGATGCATCTATGTTCTATAACGATGTTAACGATACGGTTCTTGAAATAAACCAGGCGGCTGAAGAAGGTAAGGGCGAAAAAATCGAGTATGATGTTACAAGAGGCGGTCAAGGCTCATGGATATTGAGTATGCTGCCGACGGTGATACTAATTGGCGCTCTCGTTGTGTTCTGGATATTTATGATGCGTCGTATGAACGCAACTATGGGAACAGATAAAACCTTCGGTTTCGGAAAATCAAAAGCAAAACGGGCAGATAACAAGAAAAAGACTACATTTGCCGATGTTGCCGGAGCGGATGAAGAAAAAGAGGAAATGGCTGAAATTGTCGAATTCCTTAAAAACCCCAAAAAGTTTAACGAGCTTGGAGCTCGTATACCTAAAGGCGTTTTGCTTGTAGGCCCTCCGGGAACCGGTAAAACCTTGCTTGCCCGTGCAGTAGCGGGCGAGGCGGATGTTGCGTTCTTCTCAATTTCCGGTTCGGATTTTGTTGAGATGTATGTAGGCGTCGGCGCATCAAGAGTGAGGGATTTGTTCCACGAGGCTAAGAAAAATGCACCCGCAGTAGTATTCATTGATGAGATTGATGCGGTAGGCCGTCAACGCGGAGCAGGCCTCGGCGGCGGTCACGACGAGCGCGAACAGACTCTTAATCAGTTGTTAGTTGAGATGGACGGCTTCGGTGAAAATGAAGGCGTAATAGTTATGGCGGCTACAAACCGCCCCGATATACTTGATAAAGCCCTGTTGCGCCCCGGTAGATTTGATAGGCAGATAACCGTTAATTATCCCGATGTAAAGGGCAGGGAAGAGATACTTAAGGTACATTCACGCGGTAAGCCGTTAGGTCCGGATGTTGACCTTAAAACCATTGCAAAATCAACCTCCGGCTTTACAGGTGCCGACCTTGAAAATCTGCTTAACGAATCGGCTTTGCTTGCCGTTCGTCACGGTAAAAAGGCAATTACTCAAGAGGAAATTGAGGAAGCGACAATTAAGGTCGTTATGGGAACTGAGAAAAAATCTCATGTTGTAAGCGATAAGGACAAGCTCGTAACATCTTATCACGAGGCAGGGCATGCAGTTGTATCGTATTTCCTGCCAACACAGGACCCGGTTCATCAGATATCGATAATTCAGCGTGGTATGGCGGCAGGTTATACAATGTATCTGCCGGAAGAGGATAAAGGGCATGTAAGCCGCAATAAAATGCTTGAACAGATTTGTTCTCTGCTCGGAGGTCGTGCGGCGGAACAGCTTACGCAGGATGATATCTGCACCGGCGCCTCAAATGATATCGAGCGCGCTACCGACCTTGCAAGAAAAATGATTACGCGTTTCGGTATGAGCGAAAAATTGGGACTTGTAACCTATGGCAACGATAACAATGAGGTATTTTTGGGCAGAGATTTTTCGTCAACTCCGAACTATTCAGAAAAAACTGCCGCGGCTATCGATGATGAAATAGAATCGGTAGTTATGACGCAGTATAAAAAGGCAATAGAAATTCTGAAATCCGCAATGCCTAAGCTTCACGAGGTTGCAAAACAACTTTTTGAAAATGAAAAATTGTCAGGTGAAGAGTTTATAAGAATAATGAGTGCTTGATAATATGTTTTTAAAGTGTACCCGGCGGTTAATTCGTCGGGTACACTTATATGCATTTAAAATACTGTTTCTTAAACAAAACCGCAAAAATTTGTTAAAAATGGACAAATTTTTGATATACAATTTTTCGAGAATGGTTTAAAATAAACTCGGTTAAATGTTTGTTTTTAACAATATTTTAAACAGAGGTGTATCAAATGAAAGCAAAAAGACTATTGTCATTGGTGCTTACACTGTGTATGGTATTTTCCATGTTCACGGTGTTGACGCTTGTGGCTACAGCCCCCGTAAGCGCGGAGGGTTCGGAGACGGAAACCGAGACGGCTATATTCATAGGCAGCACGAGCAAGCTCACA
>CACXEV010000008.1 GCA_902766755.1 Oscillospiraceae bacterium
CGGTCACGCCATTCACAACAAGAATCAAATATACAATTTAGATACAAAGGCCGCCTTGGGGCATCTTCCTTACGGAGGATGCCCCAAAGGCTGCTTTTTTATATGCCGAGTCGTTTATTAAAATCTGCTTCTTCATTACCGGATGATATATCATCTAAAAGCTTTTCTCCTTTAAAAAGCGATATGACGCCTCGTTTTATATATCTAAAAAGCTGAAAAAGCCATGCGAAGGTTCTGAAAAACTTATTCTTCTTGCAAATCTCAAAGTTTTCTATTCCGGCGTTTTGTAACGCTTTAAAAAAACCGTGCTTTTTCACTTCTGATGTAAATGAAGCCATAGGTTTATAAACATAAGGATTTTTCCTGCCGAAATTACCGCTTTTTATTACTGCTTCAAAAAACTCGTCTGCAGTGACTGCATCAGCCGTATCGCACCAAGTAATGCTTTCCGGCAAGAAAAGATGCGTTTTGCACATTTTTGTAACAACCTTGCAAAAGGTTTCAAGACCAGCCGATTTTAAAAGCGGAAGAAAATGATTTTGGTAGTTTTCATTACTGAGCACCTGATTTGCAAACATCGTCCAGTCTATAATCTGGCGAAGCCCTAAACCGCCTTTGAGGTGGTGCCTTATATGGTCAAGCAAAACAAGACCGTTTTCATAATCAGGCAGTGACGGAAATTGTATTCCGTTTACAGTACGCAATATGCGGTTTTTCATACCGTTTATCAAAATTTCTTCAATATCAAAATCTGTGTCACTGTATTTTTTGTGTAGTTCAAAGACCACTTCTCCTTTAGTAAAGGTGTAATCTCTGCCGTCATCATAATCACACTCGAATTTATAGCCGTTATTTTGTAATAGGGAATAAGCTCTCTCATAATCAGCCTCGAAAACCAAAAAATCAATATCCCCCATAGTGCGAAGTTGAGGTTTCGGATAATACATCGCCGCCGCTGTACCTTTCAATATAATGAGGGGAATATTATTGCTTTCAAATAGTTTTATAAGATTTGTCTGCTCAAAAAGTGTGCGCATATAATGCGCAGTGCTTTGCGCCGCAGACTCTTGCCATATAACTGATTTTTCAGGCGGTACCGCCGCGGATGCGAGCGCTACCACCGTTTGAGCCTTGGCTTCATTAAATGCCGCGTCATAATCGGTATCTTCCGGCAAATCGGCTTTTATGCCGAAAAGCGAGCTTTTTAAGAGCCTTAATAAAACAGATTGAGCATTATCAGTCATTTGTTCATCCCTTCAAATGCAACTTTGGCAGCATCGGGGTCCAAATTACATTTAAGAACATAAAATTTTACGGTTTCACTGAGTTTTTTTATGAGTTCCATTGTTTTTACCATTCCCTCAGCTGATTTCGGGCGATATGTTTGCCCGATAAGCAACGGATAAATATTATTAAAACCAACAGGTATTATTTCATTTTTTTCTCCGCGCGCCAAAACGCAAATAGCTTTAATAGGCAGAGATATGTTGCGGTTTAATCCCTCTTTACCTGCCCATGGCGTACCGAAAGCGTGAACCTGTTTATTTTCAAACCGCAAAATCGGCTTATCTCCGTTTATCATAAAGGCATCGGGAAACGCTTTCAGCCAAAGGTTAGTATGTGTAGTTTTGCCAACGCCTGAGGGCGCCGTAAACATATAAGCAAAACCTTCCTTGCCAATAACGGCACCGTGCATTAAAAAAGCATCAAAGTTAAGTAGTTTTGTGGCAATTTTTCTGTAAACCGAAAGGGTTTCAAGATAAGAATCAGGGAAATCCGAAAAAGCTCTATGCTCATATTCCGCTTCACGGCGTGATTTTTCGCGCTCGAAGGCTATATCTTCGGCTTTTGTTTCAATAAAAAAATCAGGTTTTTCACCTGTTAAATAATCACGGCAAAGATTATAAACTTCATCAAAAAGGCTTATAATTCCTATATTCACATTTGCGATTTTTACACTAAATTTCATATTTGCCTCATTTTTTTATTCTCAGTTTGTATAACACGGCACCTACCGCGTATTTAATAAAAGCTTTTGCTCTTAAAACTAAAAAGCGCAGATGATATGGGGCACACCAAAGACTAACATAAAGCCGGTATTTGATACCGCTTAGATTGGTAGCCTTTTTATCGCGTGTAATACCTGTTAAAATGCCTAATATCATATTTTTTTTAACAATTTCGCCCTCAGTACAATTATCGCCTACTATCCAATACTTACCCTCCGGCAAAACCTTTAAAATCCTATGCAAAACATATTCTCCGCGGCCCTTTACATTCTCACGCTTAAATAATACGACATCGTATTTTTTAAGCTTTTGGGCATCGCATTTTTCGATAATTAAAACATCCTTGCCCTCACGGATAAGCGGCATCATACTCACGCCCACATTCGTGTAAATAAGACGGCCGTCACGGTTTAAAAGCTCTTCAAAAGTCATTTTGCTTTCATCCATATCAGTCAATCAAAAGACCTTCTCTTACAAGTTGGTTTAAGAATTTCACCAATGTTTGCCCGATTTCATCATCTGTGGAATCGGGATACTTTTCTTTAAGGTATTTGTGAACAGTGGCAGGGTCGGTATCATTCTTTAACTGCTCTAAGATATCCGCAGATACTGCATTCATTTTAAGCATACCGTGAAATTTTGCGGCATCCTCACCTACGGGAACCGCGGCAAACTCATCACCCATATCCATAATTGTAAATTCATATCTGAGTTTCATATAAAACCTCACCAAATCTTTCTTGACTGTATTCTATCACAATGAAGACTTTTTTGCAACAAAAAACTCCCCTGAAAACAGGGGAGCTCTGCTTTTAAAAATTACTGATTGCCGTAAAGATCGGCGTAGCTTGCACCTTTGGTATGGAACTGCCAGTTATCATCAGGTAAATAAGCATCATACACTCCGGCAATCTGCTGGTCCTTCGCCCAATTAACATCTTCTTCGCTATACGCAGCGAAATCCGACGGGTTAAAGATAACCCAGTCATCATTCTCTAAAGGCGCCATCGTGCCGTTAAATCTTACATAATCGCTATCAAGAGCATTATCGGGGATATTATTCCACATTTTTGAATCAGCAGTAATATCAGAAGTTCTGATATAAAATATACTTGTGGCAATAACATCATCAGCGCTGAAACGAATAATTTTAAGTTCGGGATTTGAAATCTTCATTATGTAAACCTCCAAATTTGTATAACGCTACTGGATTATAATACACTATTGTAAATCGAATGTCAAGATAAATTTTTAATATTTTTTTCCATTGCGATTGCGTATTTTATTATGCCGATTAAAAAAGCAATAATTAAGCAAATAACGAATGAAATTATACTGCCATATTGCGTTGTAATATTTGAAAATTCGGGTTTAATGATAGAACATATAACTCGTGTAAATATCGAAACGGGTTGGCAAAGAGCATACATTCTGCGAGCATAACTTCTGCCGTGATAACCTAAAAAATTATCCTTTATAATAGGTTTACTCAGTGCAAAACAGCAAACGGAAATTGCCATAATGCCGAAACCTATCATGTGCCCCGTATAGATAAGCATTTTAAAATGGCTCAAAATTCTTATTTCTGCGACAGAAAGAATAATACCTACAAAGAATATAATTACATAGATAAACCGCTTGATATTCAAGACTTTATCAGCGTTTTTTCTGATAAGCATTCCTATAAGCATATATGGAATGGCTCTTGTTATTGCTCCGCCCGGGATATGACTGTATCCAAAGTGCGGGAAACCTAAGAATGCCGCAAATTCGCCTGTTGCAAGTGTAAAAACAGCGAGAATGATTAAAATAGGAATATAAAATTTTGCGAGCTTTAGCTTTTCAATAATTAAGAAAAACAGATAAGCATATGTAAGGCTTTGTATAAACCATATGCTGTTGCCCATAGGAAGGGGCCATCTATTGAGTATAAGAAAATCAAAAAATGTTCGTTTGCGTAAGAATTCAATACTTGCAAAAAAGCCTAATGAATCAAAGTATGCAAGGTAAATTATATTCATAATAACATAGCCTATGAATAATACCGAAAAGAATACTAAAGAGCGCTTAAAACCTCTTTTAAGTTTGACTATTCGGCTATCCTTATCGGGCATCAGTGTAAAAAATCCGGAAAGTATAAAAAAAGCAGATGCCGCAAAATTACTGCAAACCGAAACATATTTGCCGTATGTTCCGGGAAAGCCGAGAAGTGCAAAAAACACAAACGGCATAAGAAAAAATTTAAGCAAATCAGCACTTAAAGCAAAACCTTCATTATCATAAAATTCGGATAGCTTTCCATTATTCATATACTCACCAAACCTTTAATCCTGAATTTACTAATAGCATTTTACCACTAAATAAGATTTATTGCAACAAAAAACCTCCCCTGAAAACAGGGGAGGTTGCTTTATAGATTATTACTGACCGCTACGATCCACATAGCTTACGCCGTTTGTGTAAAGACCACCGTTATACTCATATGCATCGTATCCGTTGCCATGGGGAGGAAGTGTGATACCTGCCTCGGGAATATAACCACCGGAAAAAAACACTTTATCTTCTGCACTACTGGCGGTAGGAGCTTTAATATCAGATATCAAATATGCGCCAAGATCGCCATCATAACGCATTGATCCGTTAAACATAACATAATCGCTTGTAAAGTTTGTGCCTTGGGCAGCATTAAACGCAGCAGAAGTCGCGTAATAAAGGCTTGTAGCAATTACATCTTCACTTGCGAAACGAATAACTTTTAATTCTGGATTTGTTAGTCTTTTCATCGTATAATCTCCTCATATGTAACTTAGAATATATTATTTATAACACAAATATTTCATAATGTCAACACTTTTTTTATGCCAAATTATGTAATTTTGTGCTAAATAATATTTTTTTTAATGTAATTTTTCCTTTTTGCTTTTTTCTACAACTATTGCATATCTTACAATACCTATAATAAATGTTATAAGAAAGCTCAATGCAAATGATATTATACTGCCGTAAGCCCTTACAATGCCAACAAAGGCAGGATTTATAAGGGCTGTAAATATCCAGCAAACGAAGAAAGCAGGCTGGCAAAAAGCATACATTCTTTTTGAATAGCTTCTGCCGTGGTAGCTTAAAAAGTTCTTTTTGATTACCGGCCGGCTTATTGCAAAGCAGCAAAGCGATATTGCCATTATTCCGAAGCCTACGGTGTGCCCTGTGTAGGCAAGTTTACCTATTCTGTTTAGAACTTCAATCTCCGCAATCGCCGCCAAAAGACCTACTATAAACAAAATCAAATAGATAAACTGTGGTATTTTAGAAAGTATATCAACCTTTTTCCTGATAAGCATCCCTATAAGCATATAAGGTATTGTGCGTGTAAGTGCGCCGGCAGGGATATAAGAGTATCCGAAATGCGGGAAACCAAAAAATGCCGCAAGTTCTCCTGTCGAGAGTGTAAATATTATAAGGATTATCAAAATTGGGATATATAGCTTATCTAACTTTATTTTTTCGGCAATCAGAAAGAAAATATATGCATATACAAGGCTTTGAATAAACCAAATACTGTTGCCTACGGGTAACGGCCAAATGTTAAATGCCAAAAAGTCAAAAAATGTGCGCTTGCGCAAAAACTCTGCACTTAACAGGCTGGGCAGTGCATTAAAATATGCAATATATAATATGTTTAATGCCAGATAGCTTAGAAGCATAATAGCAAAAAATTTAAATGAGCGCTTAAATGCCTTTTTTAATTTCTTATCGCGCTTGTCCTTATCGGGAACGAGGGTGAAAAAGCCGTAAAGGATAAAAAACGCTTGAGCCACAAAGTTACTGTATGTTGATATATAGCCGCCGTATTTCCCGGGGAAGCCTAAAAGCACAAAGAATACAAACGGCATAAGCAAAAATCTTAATATATCGGTTGACGAATGATAATTTTTGCTTTCATCACTGTAAAACTCGGATAATTTTTGATCGTTCATATATTCCACCAACCTTCGTTTGTGTTGTCTGTTAGGATTTCATTTTCATCCTTTGGAGAAAGAGAAGCTGCAGGTTTAACGATTATGTTTTTGTTTTCGTCTTTTACCGGCATATCAACATATTGCCACATAAGCGCCTCGGCATCGCTTGCGGTGGTCTCTTTAATAGTGCCGTCAGCAATTCTGTATATACGCTGGCAAAGCTTAAGTGCACTCGGCCTGTGAGTTGATATTATAATAACCTTATTCGGGTGCTGTTTTATGATGTTTTTAAGCACGCGCTCTTCGGTTTCTATATCGAGGGCGCTTGTTGCCTCATCAAGTAAAAGTATAGGAGAATTTCTTAAAACGGCGCGGGCAATGGAAATGCGCTGAGCCTGACCTTCGGAAATGCCTCTTCCTCTTTCGCCTAAGCTACTGTTTATGCCTTCGGGCAAAAGCTCCACAAATTCCCAAGCACAGGCGGTTTTAAGCGCCTCTATAATCTCTTCGTCCGTAACATCCTCACGCACCATCCGCATATTATCCGCAATAGTGCCGGCAAGCATTGTGTTGCCCTGCGGAACATAGGAGAAAAATTTTCGCAAATCCGCGTTTATTGGTAGAGTGGTGCCGTCAGCTCCGCTTAGAGTTACGCTGCCGATATCCGCATCAAGCATACCAAGCAGCAGGCGCATAAGTGTTGTTTTTCCGCCGCCTGATGTTGCGAGCACTGCCACTATTTCGCCCGGCTTCGCTTCAAATCCGGCATTATTATATATGTTCTTGTTATCCTTATTATAACCGAATGTTACATTGTCGAGCTTTATTGAAATGCCCTTATCGGCAATTCTTTGAAGTGCCGCATACCCTTCGGGATCGTGAGTTTCACGCGGTAGGTCGATAAGCTCTCTTATACGGTGCGCCGAAACCGCAGAATTCAGCATACCGGGTATTGTTCCAACAAGACTGTTGAATCGAGTAGATAGACTTGACCGTTGTTGCAAAAAGAAGGTCATATCACCGTATTGTATCTGACCGGTCCAAAGGCGATATAGGCAATAACCGAAAGCTACTAGGGATACGAGCGTTGAAACAAGCGTTAAAAGAATTTTTGATTTGATTTCAAACTTATTATAATCAAGGCTGAATTCCTTGAATTTTTGCTGCCAGTAACGGAGTTTTTTTGAATAATACCCGAAAATGCCGAATGATTTAATCATATCGAAATTATAAAAGGTGTCAACTTCAAAGCTCATCATTTTGGAATTAAGCTCTAAAACGCGCTTTCTGTACTCTTTCATTTTTCGCATTATATAACGACTCATTGCAAGTAGGAAAGGTGCCGATAAAAAAGCTATCCACGCCATAGCATGGTCTGTACGAAACAGCACAATAAATGTGATTATAAAAGTGTAGATGTTTATTACTAAATTAGGTATCCAGTTTATTGCATTTGCCGAAATGGTGCCGACATCATTATTAAATCGGTTAAGCAGGTCTCCGCTCGGATATTCGCTCAGCTCTTTCCACCGTGCGTCAATGATATTATCGAATATCTTTGCCTGTATATCATTATTTACATAGATTGATATCTTAGTAAAAATACGGCTGTTAACGCTTGATAGGAGTAGGGAAAACACCGTCATCCCGATCATTGAACCTAAAAGGATCCAAATTTTATCAATTTCTTTACCAACTATTATATTAATAAGCGTACGGCTGACATATGCAGCGCCAAGCGACAGGCTCGAGCTGAATATACCGACGATAGTATAGAACACAACAATATGACGGTATTTTTTAGAAAAACTGAAAATCCATTTCCAATCGTCAATGAATTCGGAAAAAGTACCGTCATAAATCTTATTTATAAGAACCTGCAAAGCATCGCTTTTAATCAGTTTGTTGATACCTGAATATTTGCCTTTTTTCAAGTGATAAGCCTCCAAATTAAATATCAACACAATTATATAGAAAACAGAGTTAATTGTCAAGAAAACTGTGTGAAGCAAAAAAATAAAGGTAGATACACGAAAAATATCCTGTATCTACCTTTATAGTATATGTTTTTATTCTGTAAGTTCCGAAGTGCAGTGAGGACAACGAGTGGCTTCAATATCAATTTCACTTTTGCAGTACGGGCATGTTTTGGTAGTTACTGCTTCTTCCTCTTCTTCCTTCTTTTTGCCTATACTCATAAGCTTGTTCATAGCTTTGAGCATAAGGAATAATATAAGCGCTATAATAAGAAAGTTAATAATTGCTGTAATGAACGCACCGTAATTGAGGGATAGTTCTGCCGCAGCCTCTGCATCAAGACCGCTGTAGTCAACCCACGGAAGCCTTATAGCACCTGCAACTTCGGCACCGCCGATACTGTTAATAAGCGGATTAATGAAGCTTGTTGTAAGTGCGGTTACTATTGCGCTGAAAGCTCCGCCTATAATAACACCTATCGCCATATCCATTACATTGCCTTTAAGTGCGAACTTTTTAAATTCTTCAAAAAACCTTTTCATTTTAAACCTCCGAGTTTTTTTCTTTCATTATACTACAGTTTTTCACTATTTCAAACATTTTTTTATTATTTATATTTTTGTCAATAAAGGAGATATAGATGTCGCAATATTTTTAATTTGTCAAATTATGTAAAAAAATATCACTAAAAAGCGTAAAATAATCCAAAAAATATAGTTTTTGCTATTGAAATTTGGTGAATGGTATGGTAATATATGGATACAAAAAATATTTGGAGGTAAAAAAATGGAAAAGAAATTAAAAGTTATTGTCGCGGATGATTCTGCAGATTTAGGTCAAAGTTGTGAGAGAACACTCAAAAGTTACGGAATGGATGTAACACTTTGTAAAAAAGACGGTTTAAAGGTAATAGACGCTGTGAATCGTTTAAAGCCGGATGTAATACTTGCAGATGTATTTATGCCTAATGCTGATATTTTAGGCGTTCTTGCCGAAATAAATAAAATGGATGAGGCAGACCGCCCCATGGTAATGGCAATGTCAAGCTTTGATAACAGCCGGCTTGAAAAAGAGATGTTAGACGGCGGCGCTTCATATTATTTTTTAAAGCCGTTTGATGTTAATATGTTAGCTCAGCGGATAATTAAGCTTTCCGGATGGAAAAACGAAGTATCACCGGTTATTGTTAAAGATAATGTACTTACCGATTCAGGACTTGAACTAATGGTTACGGAGATAATACATCAGATTGGTGTTCCCGCGCATATAAAGGGGTATCATTACCTTAGAGAGTCAATAATACTATCTGTTAAAAACAGCGAAATAATTAATTCGGTAACAAAACTATTGTATCCTACTGTGGCTAAAAAGTATAATACCACATCATCTCGTGTTGAGCGGGCTATTCGTCATGCAATTGAGGTTGCATGGGATAGGGGAGACATAGATGTGCTTAATTCGTATTTTGGCTATACTGTTCAAAATGAGCGCGGTAAACCGACAAACAGCGAATTCATAGCGATGATAAGTGATAAACTCAGATTACAGCTAAAAAGCGCTTAATAGTGATGTTCAATTTATAAACGCGGACGATTTTATCGCCCGCGTTTTGTAATAAAACTGTTTAATCTGATATAAGCTCGTTAATTTTGGCAAAAATTTTATCCGGTTCTATAGGCTTTGAAAGGTGTGCATTCATACCTGCCGCAAGGGACCTTTCTACATCCTCATCAAAAACATTTGCTGTCATTGCAATAAAATAGCACGGCGAAGTAAAAATACTCCGTCGCGCCGGATATAAATTGCTAATTGTAAATCTCAAGCCAATCTGTTTTGTAGCAAAGGTATTCGCTTTCCCACCAGGAAGTCATCGTTATCAGCTTTCCGCTTTCTTTTTTTTGCAGAACTTGTACATATTTGTTGCCGGCATATTGTTTAGGCATTTTAATTTTAATTGTAATCTCGTGGTTAAGTTGTGTAATCAATGCTCCGCCGGTTTCAGAAAGAGTAACTTCATAATAAGAAAGAACTGAGAACAAGGCACTCAGTTGGTCTTTGACCTCTTTAACTACATCTGTCGGGGGAGGGATGATTTTTTGAACATTAAATCGTGATCCTTTGGGAATGGCACCATCTGGTGCTTCGACTATAACCTCGCCATCGAAGAATTGATATTCGGTAAAGCCAATCTTTGCAATGATCACTTCATCTGCAGAGATTTCGTTGTTTGCTTCCAGATCAGTAAAATATTTACCACACTCATCACAAGTCCAGTATTCAATATTACCATCGTTTTCATAGTCAGGCTCAACATAGTCGTGGTGTGTCAGATGGTGTTCAGCATATTCACCGTATTCTGCTTCGCAAACAGAACATTTTGCTTTTTCGGTGCAGGTTGCCTCACCGCCTGTATGAGAAGAAATATCAAATTTTGTTCCGTAATAGCATGTGTGCCAATGTTCTGTTTCAATCGCTTCCCATTTGCCGTCTACATCAATATGCTTGCCGGTTGCGGGAATATCAGTTCCATCTTTAATCGTTTTATGACAATCTGTGCAATATGAATCGCCGGTATACCCGGTTTCACAGCAGGTCGGGTCTTTTGTATGCACGCGGTCGCCCCAATTGTGTGTGTACTCATCAACAGGAATAGTTTTTTTCTCTCGGCTAATTTCTTGTTTGCAGACAGAGCAGTATACTACCTCGTCATATGAGCCTTCGGCGCTGCAAGTAGCAGCAACCCCGTTTTCATAAACCGTTTCGGCAGGTTTGTGCCCGTCAGCCGGAATAACCTCTGTGTAAGTATGACTTGAATTATACTTGCAGGTGTAGGTTTTAACGCCTGCTTGTGTGCAAGTGGGCGGGGTTGTAACGGTTCCCTCATCCCAATAGTGATTCGTTTCGATGGGGACAAACGGCAATTCATAACCATCGCTTTGCGTAGTCAAAAGAGCGGAAGTCTTTTGTGCGCGAACGGACAGCGGCACATTTGGTGCTTCACTTTTTTCCTGAACGTTACCGCCATACTCTGCCGTTTTGTATGAGCCGGAACTGTCCTTATTTTCGGGAAGAACTGCACCGGTGGACATATTTATAATGGTTATAGATATTGATAATACCGTTATTACTGCAAATAATTTGTTGTATAGTCTTCTTTTCACGCCTAAATCCTCATTTTAATTCGGTATAAAAGGTAATTCGTATTCGTCGGCATCAAGAGGGGGAACCTCGCCCTTAGCGGAGCTATCGGAAATACTACTTTGATTTTCGTCTCCGTCTGCCACGGCAGTTTCGGAATTTGTTTTGCTTTCGCTCTTTGGATTTGATGAAACTGTGCCGCCGTTCTTTTTAGGTTTGCTTTCATTGTTTAGTGAAGTGTTTTCGGAAATCGAAGAGCTTGCCGCATTGTTGTACCAGTAGGTCGCCGCCGCAAGATTATAGTTGGCGGTACCTGGCTCATACTTGCTCATAATCGCCTTTACAAAATCGAGTGCGGACCAATGAAATGTAGTGCCGCCAACGGTGAATTCTTGTAATTTATCAAAATCCGCCGCTGCAATGTCGGTTGTTTCCACATAGTAGTAATAATCAGATTTTACACCGTCAAAGGCGTTTTTGTCAAGAGCTGAACCCGTATAATAATGCCTTAGTGTGCATCCTGATAGATACACAAGACTTGACAAATAGTAATTTCCGCCTATTTGCGCCGCTACTTCGTTGAGGTCATCACTCTGAGCCTGAGCTCTTACCGTGGTTACGCTCAGCGGATTATTTGCCGCGGCGTTTACCTTGGTCCAGCCGATGAGAGTATCGCAAGCACAAATGGTTGTTGATACTGTTTCAGCAGAAGCAAACATCGACAATGGAAGTGCCGCTAACAAAACAAACACGGCTAAGACACATGCCAATAATCTTTTTTTCATTCAACCATCTCCTAAAAAAATTTTAAAACCTGGAACAAATTTATATTAGATAGTATATAAATAAAGTGCCATTTGTCTTTTTTGACAGATGGCACTTTTTTGTTATCCTTTTAATGTTCGTTTACTGCTCTGAATAAATTGATTTTGCTGTGTATCCGGTATCGTTGATTGCTTTTTTAAGTCTTTCTTCATCTATCGAGGCTTCGGTAATAAATGTTGCTGTGCCGCGTTTTCTTGAAGCCTTAACCTTTTTTGCTTCCGGAATTGTGTTTCTTATAGTGTCACAGATGTGAGCTTCGCACATTCCGCACATCATTCCCTCAATTCCAACTGTTATTTTATTCATACGACTTTCTCCTATTCTGCGCTTTTAAGCGCTTCAACCATATCTATGTTTTTGTTTTTTCTTGCAACTAACCATCCTACAAATAATGATACACCGAATGTAAGAACCACAGAAACTATATATGTAAGAGGCCCTAACATAAGTTTTAATTCGTATTCTGAAGCCAGCGCTGATAATAGCCAGTACAAAACTCCAACACCTGCAGGCAATCCGATTATTACCCCTGCTACGGTAAGCCAGATGTTTTGTGATATTAACAGCTTGCCGATCTTTTTGTTTCGAAAACCGAGTACTTTTAGTGTTGCAAGCTCTCTTGAGCGTTCTACATAGCTTATTATACCGAGGTTGTACAGTACCACAATGCCGAGTATAATTGCCGCAACTACAAGAATGATCACCATACTGTTAAGTATCTGAACAAAGCTTTCAAAACTATCCATAAGTTGCTTTTTATCCTGTTTGCCTGAAATCAGATCGGAAGGTGGAATATCACCGGATTTTTTATCTGTGTAAACAGAGGAAATATTATACTCTATACCCAGTTTGTCGGCCAGAGTATCCGTTATTGTTATACCCTCTGTCATAATAGAGCGATTATAGCCTATTACCTTTACACGGTAGGTTTCATTTCCTCCGTAAGGAGAAAACTCAATATATTCACCGACTTTTGCTCTGTCGGCAAGCCGCATGCAAAGATATGCTCCGTCATCTTTAAGATAAATTTTTTTGTTGTTTTTATCAACAACTGATATAAGATCATTGTTGTCGTGAACAATATCAAGTGTGGCTGTATATCCGTCAATACTGATGCCGGTATAGCTTTCCCAGTCTCCACCAAGCTCTTTGATTAACTGTTTTGCATTTTGGTAGTCTGTGTTTTCTACCATATTAACTTTTGTTGCATAGTGGGAAATACCGTTATCAAGCAAATCGAGAAATCCGGTCATAGTATCACGCATACCAAGTCCGCCAACAAGCAGTATCATACATCCGATTATTCCTACGAGTGTCATAGCAAATCTACTCTTATGTCGTATTAAATCGCGCAAATTCCATTTTGTAGAAAAATTAAGCTTTTCAAATAAACTATAACGCTCAAGAAATATCCTTTTCATTTTTTTCGGTGTGTACGGACGAAGAGTATCAGCAGCAGTACCATTTAGTTGCGCGCGTACCGAAAGAAAGCTTATCAGCGCGAGCAGTATTACTGTTCCGACAATTATCGGATAGCAGAAAAACGGCGTTGCCGCGGTCCAGTCAGGCATATCGAAATAGGTGCCCATCATTCCGTTTTCGCTCATAACCAGCTTGCATATTAAATATCCGAGTGCAGAACCCGATACAGTGCCGATTATTCCTATTAATAGACCGTAAAACGAATAGTGAACAAGAATTGTTCTGTCTTTAAATCCGAGAGCTTTAAGAACGCCTATTTGCGTTTTTTCTTTTGTGGCAATGCGGTGCATAGTAGTTACCATAGTAAGAATGGCGATGACAAGGAACAATACCGGCAAAATAGAGCCCATTGTCTTGCCTTCTTCGGCTTCGCCCATGGCTTCCTTATAAACAATATGATCTTCTTTAGAAACTACCATAATTGTTTTTCCGAGTTTTTCTTTTACCGCATCTTCAAGTTCGGCTTTATTTAAATTTGAACGCAAATTTATTTGAGAAAATACCTTGTCGGTAGCTTCTGTAATCATTTCGTCCGTAATAATCTGAGCTGCTTTTTCCTTGGCTGTTTGTACAGTTATTCCCGACTTTTGCATTTCTTCGGCAATATTGCTTATAACCTTTTCGCGCAAAACGGTATTTAGTTTAGCAGGGGAGATATAGGCGTATCCAAAGGTTTTGTAGTCAGGCATCAGCTGGTTGCTGTCTGCAACACATATCATATGCTCACCCGATTTAATGAGTCCTACAACTTTACTTTTGATTTCAGCGCCTTGGAACTCGAGTGTCAAGGAATCGTTTAGCGAAATACCGTTTGTGTTTGCAAATTTGTCGGAAAGCCATATTCCGTCACTGTTTTCGTCATATTGCTTGCCGCTTATAAGTACGAATGTTGAAACCGAAAAATTTTCTGAAACATCAAGCGCTATAGCCTTTTTAGTTTTTCCTTTAATGTCAAGATTAACTGATAAGTATCTCGTTGCCGCACCGACACCATCTATTGATGAAATTGATTTTATATCATTTTTTGTAAATCCTGTTTCGGAATAGAGACGGTAATCGGCATACTTAGTATCATTAAAGAAACGGGAAGTATCATATTCTATAGTTTTCCATTCCATATTGAAACCGAGAAAAATACCTATCCCCAACATCATCATAATTATCATTGAAATGAATTGTGATTTGTAGCTCCAAGCTGTACGGAGCATTTTTTTTATTAGCATTACCACTCCACCTCTTCAGCTGAAAGCGGATTTTCCTGTGCTTTTATAGAGCGTATTTTTCCGCTTTTTACCCTGATTACAACATTTGCCATTTTAGCTATATTTTGATTATGAGTAACAATTACAATGGTCTTTCCGAAATTCTTTGCCATATCAAGCAAAAGCTTAAGTACCATTATACCTGTTTCCGAATCGAGCGCGCCGGTGGGCTCATCACATAACAGAATTTTTGGGTTTTTGCATAATGCACGGGCAATGGAAATTCTTTGCTGTTCTCCGCCGGAAAGCTCTGAGGGGAAATTATTGAGATGGTCTAAAAGACCTACTTTTCCAATCATTTCTTTTGCATCAAGGGCATTTTTAGATATTTCTGAAACAAGATTTACATTTTCATATACCGTAAGAGTAGGAATGAGATTATAGAATTGGAACACAAATCCCACGGTTGATGCGCGGTAATCGGCAAGTTCGTTATCGTTAAGCTTTGATATGTCATTTCCGGATACATTAATAGTTCCTTTATTTGGTCTGTCAAGACCGCCAAGCAGGTTTAAAAGTGTGCTTTTTCCGGCGCCTGACGGACCTAAAATTACCACAAATTTTCCCTCGTCAAGCGTAAAACTAACATCATTAAGTGCGTGTAGTTCATGATCTCCGCTTGTGTAAATTTTGGAAACATTTTTAAATTCTACAATAGACATAATAAACCTCCTGTTAATTCAAATATTATTGAATTGGTTAGCGTTGGCTAACTTTGATTTAAAAAAATAACGCCTAATTCTTGAAAATGAATACAAACGTTAATAAAGTTAGCCTCCGCTAACCATTATAACAACAGTATTATCGTTTGTCAATAGATTTGATTTATAAAAGACTAAATCCCGCCAAAAGGCGGGATTAGTTTACAAAAATTTATGCATATAAAAACAAATTAAGAATATTCGTGTTCGCCGTGCATCTGTTTTTTTGTTGATACATCTTTTCGTCGGCTTCATCGAATAGCGACTTTACAAAATATACATTTAATATTTCCAATCTCTTACATCAAGCGGAAGCGCTGCAACCGCTACTCAGATTTCAAACGCATTCGCACAAAATACCATCTCCTTTACAGCGGATGAAAGCGGTAGCACATTCTATCTTGATGATATTTATCTTGGAACAGAATAATTATTAACAAGAATTAACCAGTTTTTTTGTTTCCATACACCTTAAGAACACCCGGGCAGGTTTCCTGCTCGGGTGTTCGATTTTCTTAAACACAAAAACACCGAGCCATACTAAAATAGCATGCCTCGGTATTGGTGGAGACGAAGAGGATCGCCCGGCGCAACTGTTGCGCCGGCACGCACGCGGACTTTACAAACCTCCACCGGAGATTTGTAATTTTGCCTTTGGCAAAATCGTCCTGTTCGATCCTCCACACAAAAAAAACCGAGCCATACTAAAATAGCATGCCTCGGTATTGGTGGAGACGAAGAGGATCGAACTCTCGACCTTACGGATGCGAACCGTACGCTCTCCCAGCTGAGCTACGCCCCCAAAGAACAATATGTATTTTACTCTTAAAATTTGTTTTTGTCAAGTGGCATTGTTACAAATATCCCTTGAGATAGATAATGTTTCAAATCTCAAGGGATATTTGTTGAAATTAGCTTAGTCGGTTAGTGCTACATGTTCGTGATCCGGTCGGAACAGGAGGGATACACACCATATTCCCGCAAGAGCAATGATAGTATATACTATTCTACTCAAAATCTCGCCACTGCCGCCGAAAAGCCACGCAACAAGGTCAAAGCTGAATAAACCTACAAGACCCCAGTTAAGACAACCTATAATCGCTAAAACTAAACAAATCTTATCAAACATAGTTTCACCTCCAAATTAAAGGAAAGCGCCGAAAAGCACTATGGTTTTTCGGCGCTTTGTCAGATTAGAATAAACCAATCTTATTTCATACTGTTTTCGTAAGACTCGATCATCTTTTTAACCATCTGACCGCCGATAGAACCA
>CACXEV010000009.1 GCA_902766755.1 Oscillospiraceae bacterium
AATTTTGTGCAATGAAGTTTTCATATAATCCCTCCATGGCATATTACACAGTAATTTTATCATAGTATTGCTTTATGTGCAATACTTTCTTGATGATTTTTAACTCCAATTTTTGTATTATATATCATAAAGCGAGGCCGAAACCCCGCTTTATGTGTTGAAAAACTTTAATTATTTAAACAAATCTGTCGAAAGGTATCTGTCTCCGGTATCAGGCAACAATACAACTATTGTTTTTCCTTTATTTTCTGCTTTTTCTGCAAGCTCTATCGCGGCGGACAGTGCAGCTCCTGAGGATATACCTACAAGTACACCTTCTTTTTTTGCAATGAGTCTGCCGGCAATAAATGCATCTTCATTTGAAATTGTTATGATTTCATCCAAAACACTCGTATTTAAAACGTCAGGAATAAATCCGGCGCCTATTCCTTGCAGTCCGTGCGGTCCTGCTTTACCGCCGGAGAGAACGGGGGAGTCTTTAGGTTCCACTGCCACAATTTTGATAGTATTCTTCCTCTGCTTTAAATATTCGCCGGTTCCGGTGATAGTGCCCCCGGTTCCCACTCCGGCGACAAAAATATCAACTTCTCCGTCAGTGTCTTCAAAAATTTCCGGACCTGTAGTATTAAAGTGTGCTTTAGGATTTGCCGGGTTTACAAATTGACCGGGAATGAATGAATCCGGAATTTGTTTTGATAGCTCTTCTGCCTTTTCAATTGCGCCGCTCATTCCTTTTTTACCGTCGGTAAGCACAAGCTCTGCACCGTAGGCTTTCATTAAAGACTGGCGCTCTATAGACATACTGTCCGGCATAACGATTATTACCTTATAGCCTCTTGCCGCTGCCACCATGCAAAGACCTATACCTGTATTACCTGAGGTTGGCTCAATAATTGTAGCACCCTTTTTGAGGACTCCGGTACTTTCGGCATCGTCAATCATTTTTTTTGCCACGCGGTCTTTTACCGAACCCGCCGGATTTAAATATTCAATTTTTGCCAGAAGTCTTGCTTTAAGACTTAATTCTTTTTCAATGTTGGTAAGCTCTAAAAGCGGAGTCTTGCCTATAAGCTCATCCACAGATTTATAGATGTTTTTCATTTATGCACCTGCCTAATAAAGCTTTAAATCTATCCATAAGTTTTCATAATACTTTCTGATTTCCGGGTCTATATCGTGATAGTACTGAACGGGTGGGGTATCCTGAGGCTGAGGATATAGGATTTCATTTTCATAGTAATAATAATCCGGATTTTCCACTACCGCCCTGTTAGGTGATGCATAGCCTATATATTCCGCGTTATTAAGGGCAATTTCAGGCTCTAACAGGAAATCAATATAAGATATTGCTGCTTCGTAGTTTTTAACACTTTTAGGAACACAGATAGCATCTACAAAAATATTTGTGCCCTCTTTCGGGTAGAAAAACTCTAAGTCCTCATTGTTATCAAGCATTGTAAGATAGTCGCCCGCATAGTAAGGGCCTATTGCCGCTTCTCCGGTTTCCATTTTGCCGTAGATCTCATCCATTACATATGACTGAAGCATATCCTTACCGTCTTTAAGAAGCTCTGCCGCGGCATCCCAATCAGCCTTATTAGTTGTGTTAAGGTCTTGGCCTAAAATCATTTGAGCTGTCATAAATCCATCACGCGGATTACTGAAATTAAGCGACATATCGCGGTATTTTTCATCCCATAAAGTGCGCCATGTGTGTTCGGGTTCACCTATAAGTGTAGGATTGTAAATAATACCTACCATTCCCACATTATAAGGAACCGAGTATTCATTGTTTTGGTCATAAAAAAGATTTTTATACTCATCATAAATGTATCCGTAGTTTTTAAGCTTTGACACATCTATTTTTGCGAGCATATCTTCATTTTTAAGGCGCTCTATCATATAATCCGACGGTATGATGATATCATAGGATACTCCGCCGCTTTTAAGCTGAGAATACATACTTTCGTTGCTTTCAAAAGTAGTATAGTTTACATGAATGCCTGTAAGTTTTTCAAACTCACGATTCACATCAAGCATATCATCCGAACCGTCGGAAATATATTCACCCCAGTTGTAAACATTAAGCTCGGTACCGGCTAAATCTCTTGTATAACTGCCATATAGCTCTAAATTTTCAGCGTATTCGTAACCGCAACCCGATAGGGTGCAAACAATCAAAATGGTGGTAAGGAGTAAAGCACTAAGCCTTTTTAACATTTGAATTCCTCCTTTGTTCGCTCTTTGTTTGTACCGCATTGTAGAGAATAAGCAGTACAAATATGGTTGCAAATACGAGAGTTGATAGTGCGTACACATCAGGCTTAACCGTCTTTTTTGTCATATTAAATATAACTACGGGCAGTGTTTGATAATGGCCGCAAGTAAAGTAGCTTATTACAAAATCGTCAAGCGATAAGGTAAACGACATTATAAAACCTGTAAATATTCCTGTTTTGATTGACGGTATAACTACCTTAAAAAATGCCTGAAGCGGCGTGCAACCAAGGTCTAATGCCGCCTCGTGAAGATTTTTATCGGTTTGCTTAAGCTTTGGTATTACAGAAAGGATAACATAAGGAAGATTAAATGTTATATGCGCTATAAGAACGGTGATAAACCCAAGAGATTCTGATAACCCTATCATGCGTCCAAAAAACACAAACAGAAGCATAAGTGACACACCGGTTACTATATCGGCATTCATCATCGGAATATTTGTAACGGTGGTGGCAAAACTGCGTGCGATTTTGCGCCTGAGCGCTAAAATGCCGACCGCCGCCGCTGTGCCGAGTACCGTTGCTATACTTGCTGAAAGAATTGCTACAATCAGAGTATGGCGAAGTCCCTCCATCATAGCCGTATCAAAAAGAATACCTTTATACCAGTCAAACGAAAAGCTTTCAAATATCCATACGCTCGCTCCCGCGTTGAATGAGAAAAACACCATAACTGCCACCGGGGCATACAGGAAAATTATCATAAGAGCAACATATATCTTTGAAAATGTTTTCATATAATAACTCCCCCTTCTTCATTATCGGAAAAGCGGTTCATAACAGCAAGGCAAAGAAGTATGAGAACCATCAATATCAATGAAATTGCGGATGCAATATTGTAATACTCCGGTCCTGCGCCGAAAAGATACTCTATTGCATCACCTATAAGCCAGTTTTTATTTCCGCCGAGCTTTTGGGAAATATAAAATGTGCTGACAGACGGCACAAACACCATAGTAATACCCGAA
>CACXEV010000010.1 GCA_902766755.1 Oscillospiraceae bacterium
ATCACAAGATTTTTATTCTTCTTAACTTCCCCACCGTCGACAGAAATTTTAAGCACATCTTTAAAGATATTTATTGCTGAATTCTGCGGCAAAAGCATATCGGCATTATTAATTTCAAGCCCGTTGTATTTTATACTGCAAGTATCACCGTTAAATGATGCGGAAATACCCTTCAGATTTTCAGGTGCTGTAATTAAAATTGAAGCGTTACCGTCCTTATCAATTTCACACTCGCAAGAATAATTATCGTTATAATATGTAATATCTGCAACGAAAGCGATAGACTTCATAGTTATACTAACCGGTTCACTATTACTTTTACATCCGCATATAATTACAAATAAAAAGACCAACAAAAATTTTCCGACAGTTTTCAAAATAAGCACCTCTATTTAAAATGAAATGTGCTTTAACTCCTTTAATATGTCGCTCGGCAGCATGGTTCTTTTAGTGAATTTTTTTGATGCTATGTCCCCCGCTGATCCGTGAACATAAACGGCAATTTTAGCAGCTTCAACAATATCATAACCGTTTGAAAGTAGCGCTACTATTATTCCGCTCAAGACATCACCGCTACCGCCTTTTGCCATACCGTAATTACCGGTAGTATTAAAATACACTTCTCCGTTTGGCGCCGCAACAATTGTATTCGCACCTTTTAAAACCAGTACGCATTGATTATCACAAGCAAACTTTTTAGCAAAAGAAATTCTGTTATTTTCAATATCACTGACAGTAGTTCCGATAAGACGCGCCATTTCTCCGGGATGAGGGGTAATTATTAAAGGAGCTTTAGCTCTTCTTAAAATACTTATGTCATCTGATACTGCATTTATTCCATCGGCATCTAAAACTAACGGTACCTTTGTATATTCAAAAGCTTTTTTTACAAGACGCACTGCCTCATCTGTACGCCCGATGCCGCATCCAAGAAGCACCGCTGATGCACCGGACAATGCTGAAAACATTGTTTTGTCATATATAATCGGTGTGCCGGATTGTGATGTTTCTACAGGGATAGTAACCGCTTCCGGCACAGATGCGGTAAAAGCCGCATAGTTTTTATCACATACTATGCTTTTAACTATTCCGGCACCACCGATTGCCGCCGCTTTCGCCGCCAAAATCTGAGCACCGCACATACCATAACTGCCGCAAATTAAAAGTGCAGTTCCAAAAGTGCCTTTATGAGAGTTTTTTTCATATACTTTAGCGGTGGGCTTGTTGATTATTCTATAAGAATAATTATTCTTTAAATCAATATCCAAAGTTTTTAAAGCAACTTCACCGCAATAGTTTGATGCCGGCGGCAATAAATGGCAAAGCTTATAGCCAATAAATGTAATAGTAAAATCTGCTTTAAATGCAGTTTGAGCAATACCACCGTCACAAAAAACGCCGCTCGGTATATCAATAGCTATTTTTTTGCCGCTCTTTGAATTTATAAGATTTATAAGCTCTTCGGCATCGGCTGATAATTGACGATTAAATCCTATTCCGAATAGTGCATCAATATAAAAATCAAAATCCCCTGATATATTACTTTGAACCGGAATATTCTTTACATCTTTGATAAACCCTGATGCCGTTATAGTTTCCGGCATACCGAAGGGGCAATATAAGCTGACATCAGCGCCCAAACAATTAAGTTTAGATGCAACCACTAAACCATCGCCGCCGTTATTACCGGTTCCTATAATAATCAATACTTTCTTTCCGGCAACATCAAATTTTTTACTTATTTCATCAACTGCCGCATATCCTGCGTTTTTCATCATATCTGCATAAGAAAACAGGCCGCTTTGAACGGCCGTTTTTTCTGCAGTTTTAATTTGAAGTGAAGTTAAAACTTTCATTTTTACCTCTTATTTAAAAGCACTGTTGCCCACAAATTTAGGAACAAATTTTATTATTTCTTCTTTAGTACGCTCATCAGGAACGATTACTGCTGCCGACAATCCGGAATCACCGCTGAATGTCAGCATATAAGCATTTTTATCGCCAACACCGCAAGCAACAACCGCCTTTTTATATTTATTCTTATCAAATCTTTCGCCGCTGTATTTATCTATACTCTCCACATCGGAAAGCTCAAAAGTTGCCAAGCGTTTACGAGAACGCTTTGAATAGATTATATCAACATCAAGAGTTCCGTTTGTTATAATATACTCATACTCAACCGATAAAAAGCCCATAAGATAATAGGCGCCATAGCCTGCCGCAACAATTATAACAGCAGATAACACACGCAAAAATATCATACTCAAAAAAGCTATCAATAAAACGGCTAACCAAAGACCTATAACCCCTAAATAGAATTTAGCGCCTTTTTTAACTTTTACCAACTGTTCGCAATAGGTATCCATAAACTTCTCCAAACAAAATTATTTTAAAATACAGAACAAATTAAATCAGCGGTGCCTGCAACCTTAACCGATACATATTTTTACCCTCTCACCGGTTGATATTGATTTTAAGCGTTTTACCGCATATATCAACAAAAAAAACAATGGACGGAATAACACTCCGTCCATTGTTATAATCAAGTTTTTTTTAAAAGACGAAGTTAAATCTAAAACACAAAGGTAATCAAGCTTTGCCAACAGAGCCAAAAAGCTCCATTTTTTCTTTAACTGTAGCCTTTATCGCCTCAACGCCCGGCGCTAAGAGCTTGCGCGGATCAAAGCCTTTACCCTCGAGATCCTTGCCAGCCTCTATATATTTCCTTGTAGCATCAGCAAAAGCAAGTTGACACTCGGTATTAACATTAATCTTTGAAACGCCTAATGAAATCGCCTTTTTAATCATATCTGCCGGTATGCCTGTGCCGCCGTGAAGTACAAGAGGCATAGTTCCGGTAAGCTTTTGAATTTCATCAAGAGTATCAAACCTGAGTCCTGCCCAGTTTTCGGGATATTTTCCGTGAATATTGCCGATACCGGCAGCCAGCATTGTAACGCCGAGGTCGGCAATCATCTTGCACTCTTTGGGATCGGCAACCTCGCCGCCGCCGATAACACCATCTTCCTCACCGCCGATAGCACCAACTTCAGCTTCTATTGACAAACCGAGCTTATCACAAATACCAACAAGCTCTTTGGTCTTTTCCAAATTTTCCTCAATGGGATAATGAGAACCGTCAAACATTATTGAAGAGAAGCCGGCATCAATGCATTTTTTAGCGCCCTCATAAGAACCATGGTCAAGGTGAAGCGCAACAGGAACTGTTATAGCAAGCTCATCTATCATTGCCTTTACCATATCGGCAACGGTTTTAAAACCGCACATATATTTACCTGCGCCCTCGGAAACACCCAAAATTACAGGTGATTTTTCCTCTTCGGCAGTAAGAAGTATTGCCTTTGTCCACTCAAGATTGTTAATATTAAACTGACCTACGGCATATTTACCCGCCTTTGCCTTGTTTAACATTTCTTTTGCTGATACTAACATAATTTTACCTCCGATAATTATATCATTTTAAAATAATAACAAATTAAATGCCATAGTCATCAACGACTGTTTCCGCCGGTGTTTCAAGCAGTTGAGGGTTTCTGAGATACAAACGCAAACGCCTGAATGCCATAGCAAAATAGCTGCCGGATGCTATTCTCTCATCCATAACAACGCCCAGCGGCATACATCTTTCAAAATATATTCCTTCAGCCTTACGCTTTGGTATTTCGCGAGTATTACCCATTGTAATACCAATACTGGTGGTGCCGAATTCATAAACGTGATGGAAAATATGATTTGTACGAATTGAAGCAAGATTTGAAATAAGAAGGCTTGCGTGGAACGGCGACATATCAATAATACTTTTAGGCAACAAACCATGCCTATCCATAAACTTAATAATTTTAACGGCAACAGGCATAAGACCGGGTATACTGAGCAATACCTTCATTAACTTTTCAGTACCGTTATTATCGGGTTCATTTCTGTTCTCATCAACATAATGATTGATTATATCGTTAACCTCAAAAACAGTATTTTTCTTATCAAAATACATTTTTGACATAGTACCGTGACCGTTAGACCCCGCCTTTAAAACTACCATTGAAACTGAAAGCTCTTTGCGAGCATAAGCTTTTTTGTTAACAATAAATCTGTTAAGCTCGGGAAACTCAGCCACAACTCTTACATACGCCGCTAAAATTACAGCCATATGACTCATATTGATACCCTGCTTACGCTTTTCTTTAAGATAATTACTAATGTTTTCAAGAGGAATATCAATAGTAACCATATTCATAGCGTCATATCTCTTATCCATAACATAAGCGCCAATCAAATACATCGGATCAACATTTTTGAGCCTAAAACCGTCCGCTCTCATAAAAACCCCCAAATAGTTTATATAATGTATTTTAGCATAAAAGCACGGATATTACAAGAGAATATTATCTCTTTTCGCAAAATTCAATAAAATCGGTAAAAGATTTTTGAACCTTATCGGTATCAACCAAATAGCTCATACCGTGCATTGCATTATCTACAAGACATATAAACTTTGGTTCATTGGCAGCATTAAAGCTTGAGACTGACATTTTGTAAGGTACAAAGTCATCCCCTGTTCCGTGAATAAATAAAACAGGACGATCAAAATTTTTGAGCGCCGTTTCAGATGAAACTTCATATACGCTGAACTTGCCGAATAATTTGCACAAAACATTGAGAGCCGGCATAAGCAAAAAACCGTTAATCTTGAAATTCTGTTTAGCTACTTTACGAATAATTTTTTCAGGCGAATCAAATCCGCAATCCGCAATAATGCCCTTTACATTATGAGGCATCTTAAAACGAGTTGAAAACAGAACCGTTGCAGCGCCCATTGATAAACCGCAAATAAATATTTCTTTATCGTCACCATACTCTTTCAGTATGTAATTAAGCCAAGTTATAACATCACGGCTTTCTTTTACACCGAAAGAAATTATCTTGCCCTCGCTGTTTTCATGACAACGCTGATCTACGAGCAACACATTAAATCCGTTATCTACATAGAACTTAAAAGATCCGGAAAAATCCTTTTCTCCGCAAGAACGATACCCGTGAAAGAGCATAATTGTCTTTTTACTATCACCGTTTTTAAGATATCTACCGTATAAAGTTAACCCATCATAGCTTTTAATTCTATGCTCATCATATTTTTGAGACATTATATAATCTGCGCCGTCTTTAATGTACTTGTAGAATTCGCCAAAATAGCCCTCATCACCATCTTTGAAAATGACGCGCGACTCTTTTTCCTTGCGAACAAATGTATAAAAGAAGAAAACAATAACAGCTAATAAAAATAAGACTATAACAGAACATATAATAATCGCAAAAACCATAATTACACCTACCATATTTTTTAATATAATAACATATTTTTCAGTGCAATACAATTATTATATTGAAAAAAATTTTAACTTTGTTTATAATATATAGGATTTGAGGTGATAGCTTGAATTTTCATTTTAAAACACTAGGCTGTAAGGTTAATCAATACGAAACCGAAGCAATGAAAGAGGCTCTTTTAAGGGATGGACATACTGCCGATATATCCAAACAGGCCGATGCAGTAATAATTAATTCATGCACTGTAACTGCCGAAAGCGACCGTAAAACCCGCCAATTGCTACATAGGATAAGAAAAGATAATCCGAGTGCTGTTATCGTGCTTACCGGATGTATGGTTCAAGCTTTTCCGGAAAAAGCAAAAGAGCTTAATGATGCCAATATAATAATCGGCAACCGAAATACCTCAAATGTTATCAAAGCAATTGAAACCTACAAAAACAATAAATTATTTTCTATAGAAAATCATAATAAAAACGATATGTATATCGGTTTAGATATTAGTAATTTCTCTGAACGTACAAGGGCGTTTATGAAAATTGAAGATGGATGCAACCGTTATTGTTCTTATTGTATAATTCCTAAAGCTCGCGGTTTTGTAAGGTCAAGACCGCTTGATAGTATTAAATCCGAGGCTTTGGCACTTGCAGAGAATGGATATTCAGAAATTGTGCTTGTAGGCATTAATCTCTCAGCCTATGGTCTTGGCACCGATTATAATATTTGTGATGCTGTTGATGCAGTATGCCATATAGATGGGATTAAAAGAGTTCGATTAGGTTCATTGGAGCCCGATCATATAACAGATGAAATGCTTTTAAGATTAAAAAAACAAGATAAATTCTGTCCGCAATTTCATCTATCTTTACAATCAGGTTGCGACGAAACGCTAAAGCGCATGAACCGGCACTATAATCCGGAGTTTTACTATGACTTAATAAGTCGTATAAGAAGTATGTTTAATAACGCCTCAATCACCACTGATATTATGGTGGGCTTTCCCGGCGAAACCGAGCAGGAATTTAAAGAAAGTGTCGAATTCGTTAAAAAAGCGGGCTTTTCAAGGTCTCATATTTTTGCCTATTCGAGGAGAAGCGGCACCGCCGCTGATAATATGCCCTGTCAAATCTCAAAATCTCAAAAGCAAGTTCGTGTTCAAAAAATGCTGCAAGTGACAAATCTTAGTGAAATTAACTTTTTAAAGACACAAATCGGGTTAACAGAGCCGGTATTGTTTGAAAAAACAAAAAACGGCGTAAACGAAGGTTATACGCCGAATTACACAAGAGTTTGTGTGGATTTAAATGAAAATTTAGAAGGAAAAATTATAAATGTAAAATTTACTGGTTTTTCCGATGATTTTTTAATTGGAACTATTGTTTAGTTTTTGATTTTTTCCATCGCATTTTTTTCAAGTCTTGAAACCTGTGCTTGTGATATACCTATTTCATTGGAAACCTCCATTTGAGTTTTACCTTGCATAAATCTGAGTGATAGAATTCTCTTTTCTCTGTCACTCAGATTTTTTATTGCCTCCCTGAGGCAAATTTCATCAAGCCAGTTTTTATCATCGTTGTTATCCCCAATCTGGTCAAGCACATAAACAGTATCGCCGCTATCGGAATATACAGAATCATATAATGACACCGGCTCTACTATGCTTTCAAGGGCTATTACAACATCCTCTCTGGGCACTCCGAGTTTATCGGCTATTTCACTTATGGTGGGCTCTCTTTTTAATTTATCAGTCAACTGTTCTTTAATTTGCATAGCTTTATATGCCATATCTTTAATGGATCTGCTAACTCTGACCGGACTGTTATCTCGCAAGTGTCTGCGAATTTCACCTATTATCATCGGAACTGCGTAGGTGGAAAATCTCACATTCTGGTTTACATCAAAATTATCAATTGATTTAATCAAACCGATACATCCGATTTGAAACAGATCGTCTGGATTTTCCCCACGGCCGGTGAATCTTTTAACTACACTGAGAACTAATCTTAAATTTCCGTTTATTAATTTTTCGCGTGCAACCTTATCTCCTGAATGTGCGGCCTTTAAAAGTTGTTTGATTTCAGGTTCTTTTAAAACAGGTAATTTAGAGGTATCTACACCGCATATTGAAACCTTGTTGACATACATATAAAGCACCTCCGGTAATAATCACATTAGAATTATTACCGAAGGTATCACATAATAAACTATAAATATTTTTTACTTTTCGACAAAATAGACTTGCATTTTTAAATCAGTCAATTTTGTATACACGCATTGCATTTTCTGAGAATACTTTTTTGTAACTCTCATCAGAAAATCCGAGGGATAAAAGAATACTCATCTCGTTCACAGGTGAATGCAACGGATAATCAGTGCCGAAAAGCACACGGTCAACACCGTATCTTTTAATAATTTCCGCCGATACGCGAGGTTCAATATAGGAAAGACTTGACGAACAATCAACAACCAGATTTGGAATATCATAAAGCTCTTTTGAAGCATCCTCCCAAATAGACCAGCCGCCGAAATGCGCGCCGATAACCGTCAATCCCGTATAAATCTTTAAAATAGGTATTAAGCGGTTGGGATTGGAAAAATCATAGCGATAATCTCCGGTATGCATTAAAACAGGCAGACCGTCACGCTCACAAAGCTCGTAAATTTTAAGGCATCTGTAATCGTCAATCTTAAACCCTTGAATATCGGGATGCAACTTTACACCTTTTAGTCCCAAAGATTTTAAATGCTCGAAATCCGCCACAATATCGTCTGACTCAGGGTGCATAGTACCAAGACCTATAAGAGTATCCTTGTGCTCTGCCACTTCGCCGGCTATAAACTCGTTGATTTTTCTGACCTGCGCTTTCGTAGTTGCAACCGATTGCACAATAAATTTATCAATACCGGCTTTCTTGCCGTTTTCGGTCAAATCGGCGATTGTGCCTTTGCCAAAGGGTTGCTCACCGTAAAACTTACCGGTAGCCATAGCGGCCTTTTGGGCAATAGCCTCAGGATAAACATGGCAGTGTGCATCTATAACAAAGAATTTACCGTTTACCATTATGCCGTCACCGTACTGTCAGCCTTTTCGAGATGCAGTTTCTTTATAGCGTCCTCACGCATTTTGTATTTAAGGATTTTACCTGCAACATTCATTGGGAATTCCTTTACAAAATCTACATATCGCGGAACCTTATGCTTAGCCATATGGCTCATTACAAACTGCTTTAATTCTTCCTCGGTCATACTCTCGCCGTCTTTCAAAATAACGGCGGCAAAAATTTCTTCGCCGTATTGCTCATCGGGCACGCCTATAACCTGAACATCCTTTACCTTTTCGTGTGTGTAGATAAACTCCTCAATTTCTTTAGGATAAATATTTTCACCACCGCGGATAATCATATCCTTAAGTCTTCCGGTAATTCTGAAATTCCCCTCAGGTGTTCTGCAAGCAAGGTCGCCTGTGTGAAGCCAACCGTCCTTATCAATAGCCGATGCGGTAGCCTTGGGCATTTTATAATACCCCTTCATTATGTTATACCCTCTTGCCACAAACTCGCCTGTAACCTCGTCAGGACACTCTTCGCCCGTTTCAGGGTCAACTATTTTGCACTCGATTTCCGGAAGCGGTCCGCCTACTGTACCAACGCGCACTTCAAGTGAATCGTCGGTTGAGCTCATAGTGCATCCCGGGGATGCCTCGGTTTGCCCGTAAACGATTGTGATTTCCCTCATATTCATCTTATCAACAACATCACGCATAACAGAAATCGGGCAAGGACTTCCCGCCATAATACCCGTTCTCATATAAGAAAAATCAGTTTTCTTAAAATCGGGATGTTCAAGAAGCGCTATAAACATTGTAGGCACGCCGTGAAAAGCCGTTATGTGCTCGTTGTTTATACACGCGAGCGCCGGCTTGGGTGAGAAGTACGGCAGTGGGCAAAGTGTTACGCCGTGGGTCATAGATGCTGTCATAGCAAGCACCATACCAAAACAGTGGAACATAGGCACTTGTATCATCATACGGTCAGCCGTGGATAAATCCATTCTATCCCCTATGCACTTGCCGTTGTTTACAACATTGTAGTGGGTAAGCATTACGCCCTTAGGAAAGCCGGTGGTTCCCGAAGTGTACTGCATATTGC
>CACXEV010000011.1 GCA_902766755.1 Oscillospiraceae bacterium
ACACCGGTCAGCGATAATGACTGTGAAAAAATTGCCTCATATTTTGAAAAGTATTGTGATGATGTTAATTCTGACGGTGAAGTAAATGTAAGAGTATATAACTGTTCTTATGTTGAGGGGGGAAACCGTCAGGTAGCTATTGCAAACAACACTAAAGTTCAGGCAATTATTACAAGTGAAAGTGATGCCCTTTTGTTTATCACAGATGACACTACTTTTTCGTATCTTAACGACATTTCAGATACTGTTAATTTGCTTGAAGAAAACGGTGTTTTTTTAGAGGAAGATTTTTACTCTTTTTGTGATACTGATGACTATTTGGCGCTGCCGCATAATATTAAAATTTCGCGTCGTACTATTTCAAAAACGACATTACAAAATGATAAAAAAGCAAAGGCGTGCTACAAAGAAGCAGGATTATTTTTAAACAGATTAAACAGTAACGGCAAATAGAATATTTATTCTTGACATATCTTTACTTAATATATATAATATTTACTATTGATTACCAATTTTTTTAAAGGTGGTTTTTTAGTTGGCTAAGTCTATTAAAATGACCGAAGATGGTCTTAAAAAATTACAAGATGAGCTTGAAAATCTTAAAACAAAAGGCAGAGCTGATATAGCTGAAAAAATTAAAATTGCTCGCGGTTACGGAGACCTTTCCGAAAACAGTGAATATGACGAAGCAAAAAATGAACAAGCTAAAATTGAAGCTCGTATAGTTGAAATTGAGGCAACGCTTAAAAATGCCGAAATTATCAGCGATATCAAGGGTGCGCCGAAGATCGTTAAAGTCGGAGCAAAAGTAAAAGTTCTTGATATTGAACTCAATGAGGAATTTGAATACTATATAGTTGGCTCTACAGAAGCTGACCCGGCTAATAATAAAATTTCGGATGAGTCACCTGTAGGCAAAGCGCTCATAGGTAAAAAGACGGGTAGCGAAGCAATTGTTGAAGCACCTGCCGGAGAAATTAAATTTAAAATTCTAAAGATTTCAAAATAAATTCGGGCAGTTTTAACTGCCCTTTTTATTAGTTGGAAGGATGTATGTTATGGCACAATTTGAAAATCAACCTGTAGAACAAAATTTAAGTGAAATATTACAGGTTCGTCGCGATAAATTAAAAACTCTCAGGGAGTCCGGCAATGACCCGTTTATAAAGACTAAATATGAAACCGACTCAACTTCTGTCGAAATCAAATCTGATTTTGAGAAGTTTGAGAACAAAACAGTTTCCCTTGCCGGCAGAATTATGAGCCGCAGAATTATGGGTAAAGCCAGTTTTGCAGGTCTGCGTGACGGCGAAGGCGATATTCAGCTTTATGTGTCAAGAGATGATGCGGGTGAAGAGGATTATGCCGCTTTTAAAAAGTGGGATATTGGCGATATTATAGGAATAAAGGGCTTTGTTTTCAAGACAAAAACCGGAGAGATAACTATTCATGTAAAGCATATCGAGCTTTTGGCAAAATCTCTGCTTCCCCTTCCTGAAAAATTTCATGGACTTAAGGATACCGATACAAGATACCGTCAGCGCTATGTTGATTTGATAGTCAATCCGGAAGTCAGAGATACTTTTATAAAGCGTTCTCAGATTTTACGCGAAATACGCGCATATCTTGATTCCAAGGGCTTTTTAGAGGTTGATACACCTATATTGGTTCCTCTGGAAATCGGCGCTGCTGCACGCCCATTTAAAACACATCATAATACACTTGATATGGATATGTATCTTCGTATTGAAACTGAATTATACCTGAAGCGTCTTGTTGTAGGCGGTATGGAAAAAGTATATGAAGTTGGTAGAATTTTCCGTAATGAAGGTATGGATACAAAACATAATCCTGAATTTACCACTATTGAGCTTTATCAGGCGTTTACCGATTATCGCGGCATGATGGACCTTGTAGAGGAGTTAAACACGATGCTCGCCGAAAAGATTTGCGGCAGCAAAAAAATCAATTACCAAGGTACGGAAATTGATATGGGGCACTGGGAACGCCTTACTATGACCGAAGCGGTTAAAAAGTACTCCGGTTGTGATTACTATTCGTGGGACAGTGATGAAGTGGCAAGAGCTGTTGCTAAAGAAAAAGGCGTAGATGTGGCTGACGATGCTACAAAAGGTACTGTTTTAGCCGAGCTTTTTGATGCATTTGTTGAAGACAAGCTAATTCAACCTACATTTATTTACGACTATCCCGTTGAAAACAGCCCTCTTGCAAAGCGTAAACCGGATGATCCGGCATTTACAGAGCGTTTTGAGTACTTTATTAACGCTACAGAGTTTGGTAATGCATTCAGTGAACTAAATGATCCTATTGACCAAAAGGAGCGTTTTGAAAAGCAGGTGGCCGCCAAACGCGCCGCTGAGCCGGATTGCAACAGCGAAGTTGATTACGATTATATAACCGCCCTTGAATACGGTCTGCCTCCGACAGGCGGCCTTGGTTTCGGTGTTGACAGGCTTGTTATGCTTCTTACCAATTCACCGTCAATAAGGGATGTTTTATTATTCCCCACTATGAAACCTATTGATTAATGGATTTAAAATACTTTGGGAGGATAACTTGGTTTGAGTCTTAAAAAGAACATACCTAATTTCATAACATCTCTCAGGTTTTTAGGTACTGTATTAATTTTCTTCTTAACACCGTTTAAACCCGCTTATTTTACGGTTTATACGCTTACCGGTATAACTGATATGCTTGACGGATTAATCGCTAGAAAAACAAACAGCACAAGCGTTTTAGGCGCTCGGCTTGACAGTGTTGCGGATTTATGCTTTTATTCTGTGAGTCTTGTGAAACTATTACCGATACTCATAAAATTACTTCCGAGATACATTTGGATAATTGTAGCGGCAATTCTTGTTACCAGAACTATATCTTATATAATTGCAGCTGTCAGATTTCATAAATTTGCCTCTCATCATACTCTTCTTAATAAGTTGACCGGCATATTTGTATTTGCTGTTCCCTATTTTCTTGTGACTCCTATAGCTATATATTTTTGCTTTGCAGTTTGTTTAATCGGCGTTCTCTCTACAACCGAGGATTTATGTATACACATTTTTTCAAAAAAATATGATGATAATATTAAATCAGTTTTGTTAATCAAAAGGTAAATAACAATTATTTAAAGGGCTATGGTAATTGACCATAGCCCTTATTTTATCCAAGCATTACATCGAGCAACATCATAACCGCAAAGCCGGTTACTATACCCATAGTTGCCGTGTACGGATTTTTCGCCTGATTTTGCTGACATTCAGGTATTAACTCATGAACCGCTACCAAAATCATTGCTCCTGCCGCAAATGAGAGCGCGAATGGCAAAATTGATTCAACGCTAACAACAAGTGCTGCTCCCACAACCCCGGCAATAGGTTCCACAATTCCCGATGCCTGCCCTATCATAAAGCTTTTAAAGCGTGACATTCCTTCACGCCTTAACGGCAATGAAACAGCAGCGCCCTCCGGGAAATTTTGAAGACCAATTCCAATTGCAATGCTTATTGCCCCCATAAGGTTTTCTGGGTTATTACTAAATCCTTTCAGTGCTCCAAACGCTACACCTACTGCCAAACCTTCGGGTATATTATGCAAGGTAATGGATAAAACCAACAATACAATTCTATTAAATCTATCGGAACGCAGGTTGTTGTTATTTACGCTTTTTGTAGCCGCAGATACGACTTTATCTGAAACCCACATAAATACTGAACCTGATAGAAAACCTATTGTAACAATTAAGTATGCCGGTGTTTTAAAGGTGGCATCTGCCCTTTCAATTGCCGGTTCTAAAAGTGACCAAAAAGATGCGGCAATCATAACACCTGAGGCAAATCCGAGCATAATATTCAACACTTTAGGTGATGGCTTTTTAAAAAAAACAACAGTTGCGGCACCGAGCGCAGTAACGCCCCAAGTGCCTACTGTAGCTAATAATGCATAAAGTATATTTACAGACATTTTAAACCCTCCTGTACCTATTATATTTTAACGGTACAAGAGGGTGAAAATTTTAAAGTATTATGCAGACTAATCCGTTGCAACCTTCGTTTATAACACGCTCTATTGTTTCCTGAATTCTCATACGCGCATCTGATGGCATTCTTGCAAGCTTTGTATGCAGGCCTTCATTTACAAGTTCGTGTAGCGATTTACCAAAAATATTTGAATCCCAAATTTTTACAGGATCCTCCTCAAATTCGCTAAGAAGATACATAATAAGGTCTTCAGACTGTTTTTCACTACCGACTATAGGACTTACCTCAGTTGTAATATTTGCCTTCATAAGATGTATTGAAGGTGCAGATGCCTTAAGTCTAACTCCGTATCTGCCACCCTGCTTAACAATTTCAGGCTCCTCGAGAGAAAGCTCTTCAATTCGAGGCATCACAATTCCGTAACCGGTAGCTTCAACCTCATCAAGTGCATCTTTAACGCGAGAATACTCTTCTTTTATTTGTGATAACTCTATAATATTTTCCATTAACTGCTGTTCATCAGAAATATTAATTCCGGTTGTTTCGGTTAATACTCTGTAAAACAGCTCAGGTTTAGTATCTAAATCTATTACTGCGCTTCCCTGTCCTAAATCAATTGCCTTAATTTCTGCACCGTCTGATAATTCATCAACGCTGAATTGCTCATCAAATAATTTAATTTCATTAATCTTTCTAATTCCAGATACTGCTGATTTAATATTATCAAAAAGCTTACTTTTAAGCCAATGATCATACGGTAAAGAGTTAATCCATCTCGGAAAATCAAGTTTAATTTCTTTGATCGGAAACTCATAGAGAATTTGCGATAAGATATTTCTTATATCATCATCACTAAGTGTCAGACAACTGACGGGAATTACCGGCATTGAATACTCGTCTGCTAAGACAGCTGCAGCCCTAATCGCTTCATCACTTTCAGGTTCAAGGCAGTTGTACAAAATAACAAAAGGTTTGTTTATACTTTTAAGCTCGTCAATTACCCTTTTTTCAGCCTCTTTGTATTCTTCACGCGGTATGTCACTTATTGAACCATCTGTAGTAATTACCAACCCAATAGTAGAATGTTCTGTAATAACCTTTTTAGTACCTATTTCGGCAGCCATATCAAAAGGTATCGGCTCTTCAAACCATGGTGTCTTTACCATACGCGGTTGATCGTTCTCAATATACCCGAGTGCGCTGGGGACTATATATCCAACGCAATCTATAAGCCTGACATTCATAGAAGCACAATTATCAATATTGATTTTAACACCTTTTTCGGGAATGAATTTTGGTTCTGTCGTCATAATTGTCCTACCGGAGGATGCCTGAGGCAATTCATCATTTGCCCGCTCTCTTGAAAAATCCTCATCAATATTAGGCATAACGAGTTTATCCATAAACTGTTTTATAAAGGTTGATTTTCCCGACCTTACAGGGCCTACGATGCCAATGTAAATATCACCGCCGGTTCTTGCGGCAATATCCTCATAAATGCTGTTATTAGCCATAATTATTCCTCCGAGTTTTGGTCTTTTCTGTTAGAATAATATGACATAGCATTTTTTATTATGACAAAAAAATATAAGCGCGGTAAAACCGCGCTTGTATTTTATTGTTTTGGTCTTAAGCTGAAAACAAAATTAAAATTCTTTTCGGATAGTGAATATTCAGGAGGTAATTTTGGCCCGCAGGAATCCGAACCCACACCCGACATCTTGTAATCAACTCTTACATAAGTCTTTCCGGTCTTATATAACTCGTCGGTATGCTCGGCTTTATCAAGTATTTCGGTGCTGTATTGAGATACATTTATATCAAGATAATTTCCCTCAAAAATTAAATCACCTATTTGCAGCATTTGAACTTTGGTATGATTGCCGTGTTCCTGAGGTCTTATATAATTCACATATTCATTTTCAGCAGTACTCTCATATAAGCCTACAAGCCCGGCGTGCTTCATATCAATATAACTTTCATCAGGTCCTATGCCGAAATAGCTAAATGATGCATTTTTATCAGGAATTGCGAATTCGTAACCGAATCTCGGCAACCAGAATGCGCTCTTGCGGACATTAACATCAACATTAAACTGAACCTTACCGTCACTGAAAAACTGCGCTATCAACTCAAAATTAAGTACGGGAAATCTTGAAACACCGGACAGTGCACCATGAGCTATAATCTTATTACCTTCAAGTCTAATATCATAAATTTTATTGAATATTTTATTGATATTTTCGGATTTCCAAGCTTCACCCTGAACCCAATTACTTCTGATGCGCCTATCGTTATCAATAGGAGCGCGGTATACAGTAAGTCTCATACGATCATCAAGTTGTTGTTTACCTTTAATAATTGCCGAAGTAATGGTGCTGTAAACTTTTGAAAACTTGTACTCAAATCCTTTGCCACTGATAGTATAAAACTCTCTGTCCTCCGTGATTTCAGGATAAGTATCGCTTTGTTTAACTATGAGTTTTTCCGAGGATAATTCATGTTGAGTATGTGCGATTTCGTAATCGCCTTCGAATAATCTACAAATCAAAAAAGTCCCATAACGGCATTTGTATGTGCTCTTCGGTATTTCAACAGCTGTTTCACTAAGCGGTTTAATGTCAAGTTTAACAGTCTTTTCAGACTTAACAACACCGTCAACCTCAATGCTGTACTTAAAAGTTCTCTCGGAAAGATTTGTAAAAGAATACAAATTTTTAATTTTAAGAGTATTACCGCTAAGCTCTGTACGCAGAGGCTGATAGGCGGCTTTAGCTTCAAGCGAACCGGCTTTAAAGGATCTGTCATAGAAAACAAGACCGTCACAGCAAAAATTTGAATCACTGGTAAGTTCGCCCTCAAAATCGCCGCCGTAGCGACCAACGCCATTTTTATCAAGTACTGTATGATCAGCCCATTCCCATATACAGCCACCTATAAGCTTAGGATACTTATTAAATAATTCTGCATATTGATAAACGTCTCCCGGGCCGTTTCCCATAGCGTGAGAAAATTCACATAAGAATACAGGACAATTAATCTCTTTATTCTTTACGGTATCGAGAAGTTGTTTTGGAGAAAGGTACATTCTTGAATAAACATCGGAACCCTCTATATCTCCTTTATCTCCCGCGCCTTCATAGTGGGCAAGTCTACCGTCACCGAGAGAACGTAGCCAATCAATTATAAGCTTGTGATTTTTACCATAGCCACTCTCGTTTCCGGCAGACCACATAATAATTGATACATGGTTTTTATCTCTGCCGACGGCTCTTTTCATACGCTCTAAAAATTCTTTTTTCCACATAGGATTAGTGCAAGGCCATTCCTTGTGAGAAACGTCATAACCGCCGACGGAAAATGGATCTCGGCTTACAAATCCGTGTGTTTCGATATCATTTTCAAGTATCACATAAAATCCCATTTCATCACACAAGTCAAGGAATTTAGGTGTAGGCGGATAATGTGAAGTACGAATACAGTTAATGTTAAGCTTTTTCATCAGTTCAAGATCATACTTGATTTCATCGTCGGTTTCATACCAACCGCCCTTTGCACTTGTATCGTGATGATTAACACCGTAAAGCTTAACCGGTACACCGTTTATTAGAAGCTCCTTCCTTGCGGAAATCTTAATATCAAAAAAAGCGGTACGCTGTGTTATAATCTCACCGTCACGCTCAAACTTCAAAGTGTACAGCACCGGCTTTTCAGCATTCCAGAATTTTGGAGCTTCAATATTAAATTCCGCATAACTTGCAGAATTCTTTTTTTCGATAAAAGTACCATCAGTATCATAAAGCGAAATATCCGATTTTTTATCGGCCTTTACACTTATAATACCGTCATTAGCACTAATAGATATATCACGGATATGATTATTTGGTCTATTCAAAATATAGCAATCGCGGAAAATCCCGTTCATCCTGAATGAATCCTGATCCTCAAGATAACTTCCGGCACACCACTTTAACACCTTTACCCGTACAGTATTTTTCCCTACAGTAACATAATCGGTAATATCAAATTCAGCCTGAAGGTGACTTGCCTGAGTGAAACCAACATACTTGCCGTTAATGTACAGAATTCCGCAAGTAGCAACACCTTCAAAGACAAAATATACCTTACCTAAAATGTTATTAAGAGTAAAGTCACGCTCATATACACCGCACGGATTTTCATCAGGTACATACGGTGGATCAACAGGTATCGGATAGTGGATATTAGAATAGTTTGGATTTTCAAAACCTTCAATCTGCCAACAAGAAGGAACTTTAATTTTATCCCAACTATCTATAATATCCGGAACATCAAAATCGCGTTTATAAAATTTAAAACGCCAAGTTCCGTTTAACAGTAAATACTGTGAAACGCCCTGAGGAATATAATAACTTCTCGGTTTTAATCTGTTTTCGGAAGTTTTTCTCGAATTCTCATAAATACGCATAGCACACCTCAAATAAGTCTTTTCAATATTTCATTGTTCTGTTCTATTGAATGTCCTAATCCGTAAATAATAAAGAATTCAACAGCAGCTACAGCAGTAAAAACTAAAACCACCGCAAAAGACAATGCTATATAGGTAAACTGTTTTTTGAAAATCAGATATGCACCGCCAAAGCCTAATAGAATTGTTACGATAGCTACAATATAAGCAATGATCTTAAGAATTTTACCGAGATTGTTATAAATGAGTTTTCCGTATAAATCAACAGGGTCTTTAAGCTCGATGTTTAATTTATGCTTTGACTTTTTAGAAGATGAACTAATATCCTCAATAAAATCATTTTTTTGATTGTTATCACTCATAAATATATCCTCCCTGATTATAGCTTGTTAACACCGATTTTTAATGTTTTTCCGTTAATGTCCCAATCTTTAATATAACC
>CACXEV010000012.1 GCA_902766755.1 Oscillospiraceae bacterium
CAGAGGCAAATGGCGACCTGGATGGGGCTCGAACCCACGACCTCTAGCGTGACAGGCTAGCGTTCTAACCAGCTGAACTACCAGGCCAGGTGGTGGGAACAATAGGGCTCGAACCTATGACCCTCTGCTTGTAAGGCAGATGCTCTCCCAGCTGAGCTATGCTCCCACGAAAAGCGCTGGTCTTGCGTTGCAACTCACCGGCGACAAGCATTATAATATCATAAGCAAATATTCTTGTCAAGTGTTTTTTTCGTTTTTTTCTCTTTTATTATTTAGTATACTCATAAGTTCGCTTTTTGTGAATTTATATTCGCCCCCGCAAAACTGACAAACAGTATGCGCCTCACCTATATCGTCAATTATTTCTTTAAGCTCTTCTACCGGAAGACTTGCAAGTGCTCTCGAAAATCTTTCCCTTGAACAGCCACACTTATATCCTGCTTCGGTTTCGTCTAATACTTCAACATCAAATCCATCAAGCGCTGATTTTACTATACTTCAATATCGAGTCCAGCACTTAAAAGCTCGGTTATAGGCTTCATTCTTCTGATATTTTCTTCAAGCTTAGATATAATGCCCTCGTCACCTACTGCCGCCGGCAAAAGCTGAATAATATAACCTCCGGCGCAGTTTACGGTAAGATCGGGGTTTACAAGCATGCCGAGTGAACAGACAGTTGGTATTTGCTCGCTTATAGCAAAATACTCGGTAATGTCCTCTGCAATTTCTCCGGTCAATATAGGCACAAAACCGTTATATGGCTCTTTTAGTCCCAAATCTTTTATAACATACAAAGTTCCGTTTTTACCTACTGCGCCGCCCACATCAAGCTTACCGTTCTCTTTAAGCGGTATTTCAACCACGGGATTTACCGCATACCCCTTGACAAACCCCAGTGAATCCGACACAGCGACTATACTGCCGGCAGGACCGCCACCGTCAATTTTAACAGTCAATGTATCCTTTTCACCTTTAAGCATACTGCCCATTATAGAAGCGGCGGTAAGCAGTCTGCCAAGCGCCGCCGTTACCACAGCCGAAGTTTTATGATAGCCTTCCGCGGCGGATACAATATCCGTACTGTCAATACCATACGCCACTACAAGGCCGTCGGATGTTATACATCTTATAAGCTTTCCCATTTTATCAAACCTTTCTTGCAACAAAAAACATACGCTCTTCATCGGCCTTTGGCATCTTATTGCTCATATCACCGAAAACCGCCTCTAACTTTAACCCTGCCCGGTTTAAAGCTGCCGATATTTCATCCGCATTGTAAGCCCGTTCGCTGAAACTTTCACTGCTTCTCACATACTTTTCACCTAATTTCTCGAAAAAATCGAGAAAAATATCGGTAGTATGATCGCTTTCATTATAGAAATTCTGCCAAGCGCAAAAAACATCATTATCTTCTATTAAAAAAGCGTTATCCGAAAGAATTTTTTCATGTTTATAAACGGTGTTCATATCAAATATAAACAACGAATTTTTTTCCAAAAAGGCAGAAACTTTAATAAACACTTCACAAAACTCATCATAATTTGTGATATGATTAAGACTATCAAGCATACATACGGCGCCGTTCACAGTACCGTAAAGCTCCAAGTTTTGTGCCGGTTGGCAGATATATAGAATATCATTACCCTGTTTTTCGGATTTTTCCCGGGCGATGCAAAGCATTTCCTCCGAAATATCAACGCCTATTACCGAAATGCCGCGGCTTGCAAATCTATTTGAAAACTCGCCCGAACCGCAGGCGAGGTCTAAAAGCAGTGTCGGCCTGCCGCCGAATTTATCAAACAGCGACAATACATAGTCGGTGCGGGCGTCATAATCTACATCGCTCATTAAAATGTCATAATACTTTGCAAAGTTATTATACATAATTTCAACCCTTTTTTATCTTTTTGAGTATGAGTGCCGAAAGAAAGCCTACCGCAGCACCGCAAAGAAAACCGGAAAGCAACAAAACAGGCAGATAAAAGGCTACGCCTTTTCCGATAAACAACACTCCTACCGCGCACTGAACCGTATTGTGAAGCACGCCGCCTAAAACGCTGATGCCTATTACCGAAAAGAACCGCACCTTTCGCAGCAACACCATAACGGCAAGAGATACTAACCCTCCCGCAATCGAAAACGCAAGCGACACAGGCGATCCGAAAAGGAGAGCGGATAGTAGTATTCTCGATAAGTTTAGGGCAAATGCTCCTTTAATATCGCCCGAAAAAACGAGAATACAAGCGATACTGTTTGCGAGGCCTAATTTTATGCCCGGTGCAATGAACGAAAGATTTATAAGACTTTCAACATATCCGATTATCAGGCAAACGGCGGTAAGCAAAGACCACACAGCAAGCCTTTTTACCTTATTTCGAGGATTACCTTGTTCGGCAGGCATACTATGCACTCCCCTCTTTTGGAAATTTTACCTGTATTAACGCAGATTTGGTTTTTACAGTCAGATTCTATCATTTGCACCTTAGAATTCTCTATTACGGCAGTGTTATGTTCCAAAACGATTTTTCTATCGGTATCGAGCGGGTATTCGTCCACAATTTTATTGTCTATCTTTACTAACACGGTTTTACCGTCTTTCTTAAGCGCAAAGAATATTAACGCAAATATAGCGGCAACAATGCAGACCGCCGCACAAAGTATAATATCTCCTTTTTTCAAATCGCCGTCACCGCCTAAAGCCCAGTACTTTTAGTATATAATAACACACCTTTACAAAAAAGGAAAGAAGTTGTATAATAGATTTATGAAAAAGACTTTAACTTTCGGTACAGTTTTGATTTTGGCGCTGCTGTGCTCCTGCGCTAATACGGAAAATACAGCAACGCAAATATACTTTGATACCGCCGTAACGCTTACGGCGGATTGCAGCGACGAAGTACTTAACGCCGCTTTTTCTTTGTGCCGCGAATATGAAAAAAGCCTCAGCAGAACAAAAGAGGACAGTGAAATTTCAAGCCTTACAGGCGGCAGGAAAAAGGTCAGCCCTAATACGCTTGAGGTTATAAAAAAAGGTCTTTATTATTGTAAAAAGACCAACGGGGCATTTGATATAACCGTAGCAGACCTCGCAAGCCTTTGGAATTTTAAAAACGAAGTTATACCTACGCGTGATGAAATTGCCGAAGCGCTAAAGAACATCGACTATGAGAGCATTATTATAGATGGTGATACGGTTGATACAAACGGCAAAAAAATAGATCTCGGCGGTATAGCGAAGGGCTATGTTGCCGACAGATTGCTTGAGTTGCTAAGAGACAATAATGTTAAGGACGGAATTATAAATCTCGGCGGAAATGTGACCGTTTTCGGCAACCGTTATTACAATGTAGGCATAAAAAAACCATTCAGTGAAGGTAATGTTTCAGCTACAGTCCGGCTTAAAAACAAAAGCGTTTCCACATCGGGTATCTATGAGCGTTTTTTTGAAAACGGCGGTGTTCTTTACCACCATATCCTGAACACAAAAACCGGATATCCTGCCGAAACCGATTTACTAAGTGCATCTGTTATAGGCGATACTTCGGCTGACTGTGACGCGCTTTCCACAATATGCGTTTTGTACGGTCTGCAGGATGCTAAAAAGCTGATTGAAAGCACAGACGGATTTGAAGCTGTATTTATTGATAAAAACTATAAGATCACCTTTACCGACGGACTTGAAAGAAAAAAAGGAATTATTGAATTAATAAACTGATTTGTGAGGTAACCGATGAGTATTTTAAGAAAGCTATTTGGAAATTACAGTGCGCGGGAGATAAAGAGGATAACTCCGCTGCTTGATAAAACTATGGCGCTTGAAGAAGAGTACAGAAAGCTCAGCGACAGCGCCCTTCGATTAAAAACCGACGAATTCAAGAACAGACTTAAATCAGGCGAAACCCTTGATGATATTTTGCCCGAAGCATTTGCTGTTTGCCGTGAGGCGGGAGATAGAGTACTCGGTATGCGCCACTTCCCCGTCCAGGTTATCGGCGGCATAATTCTTCATCAAGGACGCATAAGTGAAATGAAAACCGGTGAGGGTAAAACACTGGTAGCTACCCTTCCGGCATACCTTAACGCGCTTTCAGGTGACGGCGTTCATATTGTTACGGTAAACGATTATCTTGCCAAACGCGACTCCGAATGGATGGGCAAACTTTACCGCTTTTTAGGACTTACGGTAGGTCTTATCATTCACGGTATGGATAATGACCAAAAGCGCGAAGCTTACGGTGCGGATATAACGTATTGCACCAATAATGAATTAGGCTTTGATTATCTGAGAGATAATATGGTGACCTATAAAGAGGGCAAGGTTCAAAGAGGACACAATTTTGCCATTGTAGATGAGGTTGACTCAATTCTCATAGATGAGGCGCGTACACCGCTTATCATTTCAGGTCAGGGCAGTAAGTCGACCGACCTTTATACTACCGCAAACAAATTTGCGCTGACTCTTAAAATGGTAAAGGTTAAGGAAACCGACGATAAAGCCACCGATGAACAGCAGGCTTTTGACGGTGACTATGTTGTTGACGAAAAGGCAAGAACTGCAACTCTTACGCCTTCGGGCGTGGAAAAGGCGGAAAGGTTTTTCGGTATCGAAAACCTTAACGACAGCGAAAACATAGAAATCGCACACCATATAAACCAGGCGATCCGCGCACACGGTATTATGAAACGCGATGTTGACTATGTTGTAAAAGACGGTGAGGTTATAATAGTTGATGAGTTTACCGGTCGTCTTATGTTCGGCAGGCGGTATAACGAGGGACTTCACCAGGCAATCGAGGCAAAAGAGGGTGTTAAGGTTGCAAGAGAATCAAAAACGCTGGCTACAATAACCTTCCAAAACTTTTTCCGCCTGTATAACAAGCTTTCGGGTATGACAGGTACCGCTATGACAGAGGAAGCGGAATTCCAGGAAATTTATAAGCTTGATGTTGTTGAAATTCCGACCAACAAGCCACTTGCCAGAATAGATGATGATGACGCGGTATATAAAACCGAACGCGGTAAATTTTCCTCCGTAATAGATAAAATAATTGAAGCTAATAAAAAAGGTCAGCCGGTGCTTGTGGGCACGGTTACTATCGAAAAATCAGAGCTTTTGTCGGCACTTCTTAAAAAGCAGGGGATTAAGCACAATGTGCTTAATGCGAAGCACCACGAAAAGGAAGCTGAAATAATAGCGCAAGCCGGAAAATACGGCGCCGTTACAATAGCTACAAATATGGCAGGACGCGGTACTGATATAATGCTCGGCGGTAATGCCGAATACCTTGCAAAATCAGAGCTCAGAAAAGAAGGACTGAGCGAAGAAATAATCGCAGAAGCTACCGGTTTTGCCGAGACTGATGACAGTGATATAATAACAGCACGCGAAAAGTATAAAACATTTTACGATAAGTATAAATCAGAAATTGCCCCGGAGGCGGATAAGGTACGCGCCGCCGGAGGACTGTGCATCATAGGCACAGAGCGCCATGATTCAAGGCGAATAGATAATCAGCTACGCGGTCGTGCAGGCAGACAGGGCGATCCGGGATACACAAAGTTTTATATTTCGCTTGAAGACGATCTTATGCGTCTTTACGGCGGCGAGCGCATATCCGGTATTATGGATACTATGAGGGTAGACGAGAATATGCCGCTTGAAAGTGGTCTTTTATCCCGTACTATTGAAAGCGCTCAACGCAAAAAAGAGGGAATGAACTTTGCCGCAAGAAAGAGCGTTCTTCAGTACGACGATGTTATGAACAAACAGCGCGAGCTTATATATGAACAGCGCAACCGTGTTTTAGACGGTGAAAACATAAAAGAAACCGTGCTGAAAATGATAGATGATACCATCGATATTTACACAAAAATCTATCTTGCGGATGATAACATTCACGATAACTGGGATATTAAAGGGCTCCGCGAGCATTTTTACGGTATGATAACTGACAGTGACGATTTACAGTTTACCCCCGAAGAGCTTGGCAACACAAGCCGTGAAGAAGTAGCGGATATGCTTAAAGGCAAAGCGCGCGACATTTACGAAAAGCGTGAAGCGGACTTTGGAAGTGAGCTTATGCGTGAAATTGAGCGTGTAATGCTTTTACGATCAGTTGATACAAACTGGATGGATCATATTGATAATATGGACAGACTCCGCCAGGGTATAGGGCTTCGCGCATACGGTCAGCACGATCCGGTTGTTGAATACAGAAACGAAAGCTATGACATGTTCTCCGCTATGACAGATGCTATCCGCGAACAAACCGCCCGACTTGTGCTTACCGTTCAGGTAAAGCGCGATGAAGAGGTAAAGCGTGAAAAGGTAGCTGAAGAAACCGGTACAGGTGAAAAGCCGGCAACGGTCAGAGGGAAAGGCGTTGTCAGCAAAAATGCCCTCTGCCCCTGCGGCAGTGGTAAAAAATATAAGCGTTGCTGTGGAAAAGGGCTGGAATAGGTTATTAAACGGACGAATAATATCCGCCTGTTTCATATAGATTTTTTGCATTTTTATCAAAAAAATATCCACCTCCTACTTGAAAGGCGGCGGATATTTTGTTATAATGGTTAGGTTATTATTGGAGGGGATTTTATGGTAAAGGTAGGTTTTGATAACGATAAATACATAAAGCTTCAATCTCAGAACATCAGAGATAGAATTGCTATGTTCGGGGACAAGCTCTATATGGAATTCGGCGGCAAGCTCTTTGATGATTATCACGCATCAAGGGTACTGCCCGGATTTGCGCCAGATTCAAAGGTGCGAATGCTTTTGGAGCTTAAAGATGAAGCGGAAATTGTAATCGTCATAAATGCTGACGCTATCGAGAAAAACAAGCGCAGAGGGGATTTAGGCATTACATACGATCTTGAAACTCTGAGGCTTATAGACGCTTTCCGAGGCATAGGGCTGTATGTTGGAAGCGTTGTTATCACCAGATTTACAGGTCAGCCGCTGGCTATTGCTTTTGAAAATCGGCTTAAAAGCCTCGGCATTAAATCATACCGGCATTATCCGATAGCCGATTACCCTTCTAATATTCCTTATATCGTAAGCGATGACGGTTTCGGGAAAAACGACTATATAGAAACCGAAAGAAAGTTAATAGTTGTAACCGCACCGGGTCCGGGAAGCGGCAAAATGGCTACTTGTCTTTCTCAGCTTTACCATGAGCAAAAAAGAGGCGTTAAAGCAGGCTATGCCAAATTCGAAACATTCCCTATTTGGAATATTCCGCTTAAGCATCCGGTAAATATCGCCTATGAAGCGGCAACGGCGGATCTTAACGATGTAAATATGATAGATCCTTTCCACCTTGAAGCTTATGGGAAAACAACGATAAACTACAACCGTGATATTGAAATATTCCCCGTGCTCAGCGCTATGCTTGAAAAAATAATGGGCTCATCTCCATATAAAAGTCCTACAGATATGGGCGTTAATATGGCAGGGTTTGCTATTTGTGACGATAAGGCAGTATGCGATGCCGCAAATCAGGAAATTATACGCAGATATTATAACGCCATGTGCAGTGTGCGCCAGGGGCTTGGCGACCAAGCAGAGGTTTCTAAAATAGAACTTCTTATGAATCAGTTACATCTTACGGTGGACAACAGGCCGGTAGTTGCGGCGGCCCTTAAAAAATCCGAGCTTACCGGCGCGCCGGCGGCGTCGATTGAGTTGCCGGACGGCAGAATTGTGACCGGCAAGACATCTTCATTACTCGGGTCATCTTCGGGAGTTTTGCTGAATGCTCTTAAAGAACTTGTAGGTATACCTGATGATATAGAGCTACTCTCCCCCACCATTATTGAGCCTATCCAAAAAATGAAAACAGGTGTTCTCGGCAATCACAATCCGAGACTTCATACCGATGAAGTTTTAATTGCCCTTTCAATTTGTGCAGCTACTAACGGCACGGCGAAAAAGGCGCTCGACGGACTTAGTATGCTAAAAGGCTGTGAAGCACATTCTACAGTTATTCTCTCGCGTGTTGATGAGCTTACCTTTAAGAAACTCGGTGTTAATATGACAAGTGAACCGAAGTATCAAACCAAAAAATTGTATCACGCGTAAAACGGCGGGCGGATAATATCCGCCCCCCTACTTTATGGAAAGAGGGTATTTAAATTGGGTACATACGGCTATTTATTTGCCATAGCCTTAATACTTTTATTTACAAAACTATTTGGTCTTGCCTCGGCAAAGGTGCATATGCCGCAGGTTGTAGGCGCTCTTATTGCCGGCGTTCTTTTAGGACCCAGTTGTTTCGGAATTTTAGAGGAATCCGACTTTTTAGTTAAGGTTTCTGAAATCGGCGTTATAATGCTTATGTTTACTGCGGGTATTGACACCGACATATCCGAGCTTAAAAAGACCGGCGGCGCGGCGCTTGTTATTGCAATGCTGGGCGTTTTCGCGCCGATACTCGGTTGCGGCGGCGCATATTTTTTCTTTTTCGGAAGCGGCTTTGATTTTCAAAACTTTATAAATTCCGCATTTGTAGGGGTTGTATTTGCCGCAACAAGCGTTAGTATCACCGTTGAAACTCTTACCGAACTCGACAAGATAAAATCCAATGTAGGCGCTACGCTCCTTGCCGCCGCGATTATTGATGATATAATCGGTGTTGTTGTACTGAGCGTGCTTACCGGTATAAGCGACAAAAGTGTTAATCCCCTGCTTATAACCTTTAAGATATTTTTGTTTTTCATTTTTACGGCAGTTGTAGGTTTTATAGTGTATCATTTATTTAAAAAAATTGCCGTTCACCATGCCCATAACAGAAGAATTGCCGTTTGGGCTCTGGCATTTTGTCTTATTATGTCTTACTGTGCCGAAAGATTTTTCGGTGTGGCAGATATTACAGGCGCTTACTTTGCAGGTGTTATCCTTTGCAACCTTACTACTATGCGGCAATATGTTGCTAAAAAAATGACCGTTGCATCATATCTTTTCTTTTCCCCTATTTTCTTTGCCGGAATAGGACTTCGTACAAATCTTTCAGGCATTACGCCTAAAATTCTGATTTTTGCCGCCGTTTTATTTATTATGGCGGTAATAACCAAAATTATAGGTTGCGGAATTGGCGCCAGATTATTTAAGATGAACAGCAAGGATTCTCTACGCATCGGTGTAGGTATGGTAGCTCGCGGAGAAGTAGCACTTATGGTCGCTCAAAAGGGTATCACATCCGGAAATATAAGTCCGGATATTTTGCCTGCAATTGTGCTTTGCGTAATACTAGCCGCGCTCATTACTCCGGTACTTTTAAAGTTATCATATAACGAAAAAAAGCAAGCGCAACCACTTAAAGGTTGCGCTTAAACTATACCCTTATATTTTAAAATGTACTGAACTATAAATCCTGCAACTATTAATGATAAAACGGTAATATTAACCGCTTTTTTCTTAAAAACCTTGCCCTCAAATAATATATATGCGGCGATAATTGGCGTGCTCCAAAACATAGGGTGAAGATGAAAAGCGGTACTGAAATCGAGCCTTAACGCGGCAAGTAACGCATGAGTCATACCGCAACCTAAACACTCTATATGAAATGTCCTGTATATAGGGCAACCGCCTGAAAAATGTATTATCACAACTCCGACAAGCAAAGCCGCAAGCAGGGATATGCCAAATTTGTGACTTTTAACGAACTCTTTCATTGTAAACAAAAGCGCCCTTTAAGGGCGCTTTTCCTTTCTTACTAATCTTTAAGGGGAATGCCCTTTGCATCCTTATCGATAGAGCCGGTAAGTATCAAAATACCCTCAACAAGTCCCCAAATGCTTGAAGCTGCCGCGCCTACGCCGCAGGTAAGTACGCTGATAAGAAGCTGTGCCACTGCCTTGCCCGTAAATCCCAGATAAAAATTATGTACACCGAAAGCACCTAAAAGTATACCGAGAATACCGGCGGCAATCTTTGATTTTTGAAGTGACGGGTCATACTGAGGAGTCTGCATAATAAAGTGGCCGCAATTCATACATACATTCGCACCCGGTTGAACCTGTGTTCCGCAATTCTGACAGAAGTTATTGCCTGTACCATTCGCAAAACCGCATTTCACACATATAGCCGCCTGCGGATCAATTTCAGCGCCACAATTTTTACAAAACATACCAATACCTCCGATAACTTTATAGAAAAATTATAACACCTAAAGGCCACAATGTCAACTTATGAGAGCATCCTTGAGCTGACAGTACTTTCTGTCTCCCTCAAAGTAGGTTTCAAACTCACCTATAACGGTTATTTCACTGCCGATTTCCGGATACTCCTCCGGATATTGGCGTTCCTTTTTTAACATAAACTCTATTCCCTGCGAACAGCAAGCGGTGGCATCTGCTATAATGCAGGCAAAATAATTACGCTCTTCGCCGCCGAAAACGCTGAACTGACCGCTCATTTTTATCCTTTTCCCCACATAGTCATCCGGATTTATCATCATATTATTTACTTCTGAATAAACCATAGTGGAATTCATACTTGTAAGATCAATATCACAATCTTCTTTATTAAGATCGTCTGCGATGAAATCTTTACCACCGGACACTGCAGCCGATGTTTTTTCATTATCAGTAGCAGCTTCATTAAGTATATCGTCTACGGTTTTTGTATTATTCTTTTTGGTTCGTCCCGTATCTACTTCACTGCACGCGCAAAGTGTAAGACAAATCAATACAACCGATAAAACACTTATAATTTTTTTCATTTTGCACCTCTTGTTTTAATACTGCCCACAAGAAAAAAGCCAAAAAATACGATTATATCTACCAAAACTATGGTTGAGCCTACAGGTGTAGAGGCAACTATAGAAATCAGTATTCCGGCAAGTGCACAAATAACTGATACAATAGCGGAACAAATTGTGACGGATCTGAATGTTTTGAAAACTCTCATAGCTGACAGCGCAGGAAAAATAACCAGTGCGGAAATGAGCAGTGAACCCACAAGATTCATCGCAAGCACTATTACCGCCGCAATAATTATGGCAATAATCAGATTATATACTCCTGCCTTTGTACCGGTAGCCTTAGCAAAGTTCTCATCAAATGTAAGAGCAAACACCTTATTATAGAATATGGTAAACACCGCGACAACTATCACGGAAATCACAACGCATAACCAAACTTTTGTTTTATTCAGCGTAAGTATAGATGTTGACCCGAAAAGTGTTGTGCAGACATCGCCCGAAACATTTGCCGATTTTGAAAACACATTCATAAGAAGATATCCTATAGCCAATGCACCCACGGAAATCATAGCTACCGCCGCATCGCCCTTGATTTTGGCGTTAGTGCCGGTACGCAAAAGAAGTATTGCGCTTACAGTAGTAACAATAAGCACAAGCGGCATATCATTTGTAAGTCCTACTACCGCCGCTACCGCCATAGCGCCGAACGCAACATGTGATAGCCCATCCCCTATAAACGAAAATCTTTTAAGCACCAGTGTAACGCCGAGCAATGACGAGCAAAGCGCTATAAGCACGCCGACGATGAGCGCATATCTTACAAACGGAAACTGAAGATAGGTATAAAGTTGATTTAATGACTCACTCATTCCCGGTCACCTCCGGAAAAACTGTGGTTTGATTTTTAATATAATCCTCTTTTGTGCAGAAAAGGCAGGAAGTGCCTATATGAAGAATATGCGATGCATAGCTTACTGCAGCAGATATATCGTGAGAAATCATAATAACCGTAATACCGTCCTCAGAATTCAGGCGCTTTACTATCGAATACATCTCGGCGGTGGCCTTACTGTCAAGCCCGGAAACAGGCTCATCTAAAAGAATGAGCTTTTTTGTGGCGCAAAGCGCACGCGCTAAAAGCACGCGTTGCTGCTGTCCACCGGAAAGTTCTCTGTAACACCGGTTTTTGAGATTGGAAATCCCCATTTTTTCTATATTGCATACGGCTTCTGCCTTCTGCTGTCTGCTATAAAAAGGGTTAATTCCCATACCGCCGCAAAACCCGGAAAGCACAATTTCAAAAACGCTTGCCGGGAAATCACGCTGAACGGGCGTTTGCTGAGGAAGATATCCTATTTCATTTTTCTTTAACCCGTCACCGAATTTTATTTCACCGGAAATGAGCGGATTAAGTCCCAAAACCGTTTTCATAAGGGTAGTCTTCCCCGAGCCGTTTTCCCCGACTATGCACAAATAATCTCCGGAATTCACACTAAAGCTCAAGTTTTTTACTATTTCATGCCCGTCATATCCGAGCGATAAATCTTTACACTGTATTAAAGACATACTTCCTGCCTCTTTTTTAACCGAGTGCTATTTTAAGCACATCGAGATTTTTTTCGCAAATACCTGTATATGTAACACCGCTATCTACCTGCTTCGATGTTACGGATTGCATTGAATCAAGTGTTAATATCTGAGCGTTTTTCGACTTGGTATTTTCCTTAATTGTATTTGCAAGCTTACCGTCTGAGCCCTCTATTTTTATAATACTGTTAAGTCCCAGCTCATCAATCTTGTTTGCAAGAAACACAACGGTTTCAAAACTTGCTTCACTCTCGGCACTGCAACCGACGAAGGCAGCATAATAGTCAAGTCCGTAATCGTCAACAAGATATCTAAACGGAAAACGGTCTCCGAAAATCAATGTTTTAAAAGCGGAATTACTTACCGCCGATTTATATTGCTTATCAATATTGCTGAGCTTTTGAACATAATTAATAACATTTGCCTTATAGCCCTCGGCTCCGGATTTATCTATTTTACAAAGTTCATCATTGATTTTAAGACATAACAGTGATGCGTTTTTGATCGATAACCATATATGCTCATCGTACTCGGTTTCCTCTTCTTCGCCGGAGTCACCGCCTTCTTCCTCTGCCTCCATGCCTTCTTTGATTTCTTCCTGCTTCTTATTCTCACCGAGTAAATCAAGCAGATTTATTGCAACCATATCCTTATTTTGCTTTTCAGCAAGGGCATCATCTACCCACTCATCAGATTCGCCGCCTACATAAATAAACATATCGCAGGTGGATATGTTTATTATATCCTCCGCCGTAGGCTGAAAGTTGTGTAGATCCGTGCCGCTATCAATAAGCATTGTAACATCAACATTTTTATTGTCCCCTACAATTTCCCTCACCCAATCATAAACCGGGAAAATGGTGGTTACTATTTTTATTTCCGAATTATCCGCAGAGCCACCGCAAGCGGACAAAGTAAAAATTAAAACTATACAAAACGCTAAAGCGATTATTTTTTTCATAAATATACTCCGTTTATTTTAGTATTTGTCATCGCGAAAACATATTTAATCAATCATCTTAACCTTCAATAATACAGGGGTGGCCTGAACCGACCCCCCGTTTAAGGCGCCAAAGCCTTTAACCTCAAAAAACAATTTTGCCATAAGAGTGCACACAAAAAGGATTGACAGCATTCCGGAAACGCCCTTATTAAACGATACGGCAGCGCATATAGGACAATCATCACCGGTGCATTCCCCTGAGTGCAGATGAAAAACAGCCACGGCGGCAGTAAAGCAGAGCATAAGCATAAGCACTGACAAAACAATAGCGGTTAAACGAATTGTTTTAGACATTTTACTGCCCCCTTCAAAATTCTTTGTATATTATTTTCTGCACTGCTTACAAACGCCGTAAAGCACGGTATTTGCGCTATCAACCTTAAAATCCGACTCATTCATAACTTCATTTACAAGACTATTTGTTGCCGGTACATCCATATGAAAGGTTTGTCCGCAAACAGAGCAAGAAAGATGCAAATGCTTTTCACATTCCTTAGCTCCGGTATACCTGTAATATACCTTGTTACTGCCGCCTACAGTAAGGCGCTGAACCTTACCTTCCTTTTCAAGAGCCGACAAGTTGCGATAAACGGCACTCTTACTGATACCTTCAGGCGCCAAAGCTGCGGATATATCTGTCGCAGACAACGGTTTATCTGCGTTTTGGCAAAGTAACGATAAAAGCATTTTTCGCTGTTTAGTTGCGTATTTAAGCATATTTACACCTCAATTTGCGAAACTTTCGCAAATTAGTATAACATCAACTTTAAAAAATGTCAATAAAAAATCCAGCACCGTTTTATAGTGCCGGATAAGTTTCGTCTTGTTTTATCATATAGGTAATACTGCGGTAATACTAAATGTATGTGTATCAAGTACGACGGCGGAAATTTTACCGCTATGTGCTTCTGTTATCGCTTTTGCTATTGAGAGCCCTATACCGTGACCGCCGGTATCCGAATTGCGCGAAGAGTCGGTTCTGTAAAACCTGTCGAAAATATGTGCAATGTTTTCATCTGTCATTTCATTCCCGGTAGTGTTTTTACTCTCTAACAACACAGTCTTGCCCTGACCTTTAAGACTGAATTCTATCAAGCCGCCCCTCGGCGTATACTTTACGGCGTTATCAAGAATAATAGATACCAATTTGCAAAATGCTTTTTTATCAGCATTTATATATATTTCATCTTGTATTTCCGCATTGAGTTTAATACCCTTTGTATCTGAAAGCGCATTAAATCCCGAAAGTATCTCACGAACCGATTTTGAGGCATCAAAATTGGTTTTTTCTATAATGGTACTTCCCTCTTCCATACGGGAAAGTATTATAAGATCCTCGGTTAAATCTCTGAGTCTGTCGATTTGATTTCTCATATCGCCTATGCTCTCTTTATCCGAAACATCGTCCTCAATCAAATCTAAATTTGCATTTATGATTGCAAGGGGAGTCTTTAGTTCGTGAGATGCATCGGTTATAAACCTCTTTTGTTTTTCATAAGCCTCCGCTATAGGGCTTATTATTTTACCGGAAATTATCAAAAGTATCAGAAAAACAACCGCAAATCCGCAAAACGATACTATTACACTTGAAAACAGAAAAATTCTCATTGAGTCAAGCTTTCTTGTGCAGTCAAGAAATGTAATAAGATAATTTTCTCCGCTTTGCACTTTAAGGTAACGGTAATTATCAGAAAATCCCCTGTCTCTCCCGGATTTAAGCACCGATAATGCATAATTGTTTGCATTTTCTGTATCTACCGCGGCAATTCTGCCGGTATCAGTGCGGACAACGGTGCCGTCAAGGTTAAGAACAACTGAAAAATAGCGCGTTTCAAATTGAAGCTCTTCTGAAAATCTGCGCGGCATATTTTTAGGCATCTGCTCGCCGTTTTGTTCAAAAGGCGGAAATATCTTACTCTCGGGAAACCTACCGTCATTTTCAGATATTACGGCTAATATATCATCCGACTCATTTGTAAGCGATACAAAAGATATTATATTCATTCCGCTGACTATAAGCACAAGAAGAGCAAAAAGGGATATAGCGGTAAGAACGATAACCTTTCTTTTTAGCCTGGAAATCATTTTACTTCCTCCAAACTGTAGCCTACATTTCTTGAGGCCTTAATCTTTACATCTGCGCCGATACCAGCAAGCTTTTTTCTCAGATTTGATACATATACCCAAACAACATTAATTTCCGCTTCACTGTCATATCCCCAAATTCTCTCCATAAAGCGTTCTGTAGGCATTACCCTGTTTGGATTAGACATCAACATTTCAAGCATCTGATATTCTTTGTTTTGAAGATTTATACTGCCGCCGGGCGCGGAGAGTTTATATAACGCCCTGTCAAGCGTAACATTTCCGAAAGCAAGGGTGCTGTCACTTGAAGAAACGCCCCTTGTAAGCACACGTATCCTCGCAAGCAACTCCTTTGAATTAAACGGTTTAGTAAGATAATCGTTAGCGCCGCTGTCGAGTCCTAAAACCTTGTCGTCAATTTCAGATTTTGCGGTAAGCATTAATACCGGAATATTATTTCCGTCAGCTCTGAGGGTTTTTAGAGCTGAAATGCCGTCAAGCACCGGCATCATAACATCAAGTATCAACAAGTCATAATTTCCGCTTTCAAGATACTCAAGTGCTTCTCTTCCGTTATATACCGGGTCGGCAGAATAATTATTCTTTTCAAGAATTTTAATCACTGCGCGAGAAAGCGCCTTTTCATCCTCGGCAAGAAGTATACGCATAATTCACCTCAAAAGTTTTCTTTAAGCGCATTGTAACACAAAATGCATAAAAAATCACTAAAAAAATTTTTAAAAAACTTTTTAAACTTTAAGTTAATTTAAGTTTCGAGTTTTATACTTTAGTCAAAAGGAGGAAACAATATGGCATTTACAGAAATCTTTGAAAGACAAGAATATAAATATATAATGACAAAAAAGCAAAAGGAACAGATGCTTAAATATATGAGTAAGCACAATATGGCGATTGACTCATACGGCAGAACAACGATAAGGAAATTGGAATGATTTTCCTTGCAATGAGCGCAGATCTTATAGCCGGTATGGGATATCTCGGATACGCGGTTTTGTTCACCGTAATCCTCTGCCTCGTATTTATGCTTTATAATTCTCTGAACTTCGGAGAAAAGCGTATATCGAGCTACAAAACCATGTCGGTAACCATACCCGAAGACCTTAATTACACTGAGGTTTTTGACGATATTCTTAAAAACTACACAACTAAATATGAACTTATTAAGGTTAAAACAACAAATATGGGAAGTATGTTCAGATTAACATACGATATTGCCCTTAAAGACAGGGCAAAAGAAAAAGAAATGATAGATGCCATTCGTGAGCGAAACGGTAATCTTGAAATTTCGATTTCAAATCAGGAGGTTCCAAACTCCGAATTATAAGAAAGGTGATTATTATGAAAAAACTAAAAATATTTATACCCGTTACAGCTACACTTTTATCAATTATGATGATACTCTCAGGCTGCGGAAAAACAAACAACTCTTCAGGCACATCGAGTGCTACATTAAGCAAAACCGATACAACTATAACTAAAAGCTCAGACGATATGTTCTCTGATCGTGATTTTGAGGTAGGCTACGAAGAAAGCACAGCGACTAAAATCACAATAAGTGACAGCAACTCCGATATTAAAATAACCGAAGCCGGCACATATATAATCTCCGGCACTGCATCAGACGGCTCAATTACCGTAGATGTGCCCGATACCGATAAGGTACAAATAGTTTTAAACGGTGTGTCGGTTACAAGCAAGACCTCTGCGGCACTTTATGTAAAATCTGCCGACAAGGTATTTGTAACCACCGTTAAAGATACTGAAAACACTTTGGAAAACGGCGGAACATTCACTGCAATTGACGATAACAACATCGACGGCGCGGTTTTCTCAAAATCCGATATAACCTTTAACGGCGAAGGAACGCTCACACTAAAGAGTCCCTCAGCGCATGCTGTTGTAGGCAAGGATGATGTTAAGTTTACAAGCGGCACATATAAATTGAGCGCTGCTAAACACGGTGTAGATGCTAATGACAGTATCCGCATTGCAAATGCCACCATTGAAATAACCGCCGGCGAAGACGGACTACACAGCGAAAACAATGACGACAACGAAAAGGGCTATATCTACATCAAAAGCGGAACAATTACAATAAACGCCGGCGATGACGGTATCCATGCTACAACAACACTTCAGATAGACAGCGGCACACTCACTATCACAGCCGCCGAAGGCCTTGAAGCAACGGTAATTCAGATAAATGACGGCACAATAGATATAAAAGCCTCTGACGACGGTATCAACGCCGCTAAAAAATCCACCATAGCTACCCCGGCAGTTGAAATAAACGGCGGAACAGTTACAATAGTTATGGGCGCCGGCGACACAGACGGTGTAGATGCAAACGGAAATATTACAATAAACGGCGGTACAATAGATATAACTGCCAATTCACCGTTCGACTACGACGGCACAGGTACCATAAACGGCGGCAAGGTCATAGTAAACGGCAGCGAGGTTACCACACTCCCTAATCAAATGATGGGAGGCGGCAGAATGGGCGGCGGTATGAAAGGCAATGTGATGCCGACAGACCCCGGTACTATCTCCGATAATGCCAACGGCAATACAGAAGGTGCTATGCCGCAAAGCCCTGACGGGCAAATGAAAGAGCGCCCCGCAATGCCTGATGGCGAAGGTTCTGCCGCATACGGCAAAACCCAAAGACCTGATAACTCAGGCAATTCGGCAGCCAGCGGCACAAAACGCCAAAAGCCCGGAAATAAAACCGGCTCCACTTCCGATACTCAAACCAGTACAAATGAGGACAGTAAAAGTGCATAAAGCACACTTAACCTATTACAAATTCTTCATTTTCTCCACATAGCGGCACACTCGGCCGCAAAGTAAAACGGCAGGGCAGACCAAAAGGTCTGCCCTGCACTCATAAATGGAAAATAGAAATTTGCCTTTACTTCCCCTTTATTTGATAATTTAGAACAGGAAATTATATAGAGAAGCGCGGTTGACAGGAAAGTCAACCGCGCACTTTATTTTTTATATGGTATACAAATTACTCTATCGGTTCGAAATCGGCGACGCCGTGTTTACAAAGTGGGCAGATGAAATCCTCAGGCAATTCGTCACCCTCATAAACATATCCGCAAACCTTGCAAACGAAACCTTTTTTGCCCTCTGTTTCGGGTTTCGGTTTAACATTTTTCTGATAATAGGTATAGGTCATAGTTTCTCTGTCGGAAAGAACTCTCGCCTCCTGCACAGAGCAGATAAACATACCGTGAGAGCCGAGGTCAACATAATCCTCTACCTTTAAGGACATAAAGGAATTTATATGCTGATTTAAAAAAACAAGTCCGTTATCGGCGCGAAGCACCTCTTCGCCCTCAAACTTATCCTTTACCCTGCCGCTTACAAAACCGAACTTTTCAAACAGGCTGAACGGCGCGTCGGTAGACAGGCAGTTTACATTCATAACGCCTGTTTGCTTTATTACATGATGCGAATAGTTTTGCTTATTTATCGTAACGGCTATTCTGTTCGGTGAATCGGATACCTGAGTTACGGTGTTTACAATAAGACCGTTATCGCGGTTGCCGTCATTACTTGTAACAACATAAAGGCCGTAACCTATATTGAAAAGTGCTTTAAGGTCGTTTTTATCAGCCTTTTCGCCATCTTTTGCAATATAATCCTTGCAAAGCTCACCGGCGAGCTTATCTATTTGCTCGCGGTTTTCAGCGGTCAATGCGGATTTTATGGTAATAGTATCTATAATATCGAGGTTTTTGCACTTTTCGAGCATTCCCTTCATAACGCGAGCCGCCATAGGCGCCCAAGTGCCGTTTTCGATAAGAGCTACGGTTTTATTCTGGAAATTGCGCTCGACAAGGTCAAGTATAAAATGGTGCATAAAGGGGAAAATCTCGGCATTATAGGTGGTTGTGGCAAGCACTATTTTACCGTAACGGAAAGCATCCTCAACAGCCTCAGCCATATCACAGCGTGCAAGGTCGTTTAAAGCAACCTTCGGGCAACCGTTCTCTTTAAGTCTTTCAGCCAAAAGCTCAGCGGCTTTTTTGGTGTTGCCGTAAACGGAAGTATAGGCAATCATTACGCCCTCACTCTCTACACCGTATGACGACCAGATATTATAAAGGTTAAGATAATATCCTAAATTTTCACTTAAAACGGGGCCGTGAAGCGGACAAATGATACTTATTTCAAGACCTGCCGCCTTTTTTAAAACCGCCTGCACCTGAGCTCCGTATTTACCTACAATTCCGAAATAATATCTTCTTGCTTCACATGCCCAATCCTCATCCGTATCGGTAGCGCCGAACTTACCAAATCCGTCAGCCGAGAAAAGCACCTTATCGGTCTTATCATAGGTCATAATAACCTCAGGCCAGTGCACCATAGGCGCAGTTATAAATGTAAGAATATGCTTGCCGAGGTCAAGCTCATCACCCTCACCTACAATTACAGCCTTATCGGAAAAATCAACGCCGAAAAACTGTGCGATCATAGTAAGCGCCTTTGCGGAAGTCACTATTCTTGCTTCCGGATAAACCTTAGTAAAATTCAGTATATTTGCCGAATGGTCAGGCTCCATATGCTGAACCACAAGATAATCGGGTTTTCTGCCTTCAAGAGCGCCGGATAAATTATCAAGCCACTCGTGGGTGAAATTTGCATCCACCGTATCCATAACGGCGATTTTTTTGTCAATTATAAGATACGAATTATATGCCATACCGTTAGGCACATCATACTGACCTTCAAAAAGGTCAATTTTCCTATCGTTGACACCAATATATTTAATATCCTTTGTTACTTTCATAATATCCTCCTTACAAATTATTGGTTTATTATACCAAATTTTATTCTGAATTTCAAGAGGGATAGAATCACTTGTCTTATGTTTATCAGCAAATAATACATATTATTTTGTTTATAATCCCGAAAATTGTGCAAAAAGACAATTAGTACTTGATTAACAGTCTTGTTTGTGATATATTTAATCTGTAATTGGTGTTTTATATAATACCCTTTTATACACAAATGACAAGGTATGGTGAGTTATGAATTCGAAGACAGTGCTTTATATTCTGAAGAGAATACTGCTTGCGGTTTTCACGGTATGGATTGTTATAACATTAACCTTTTTTGTTATGCACGCTGTTCCGGGAGGACCGTTTGTAGGCGAAAAAGCAACAACGCCGGCAGTTCAGGCGGCAATGGAAGCAAAATACGGGCTCGATAAGCCTTTAATGGAACAATATGGTACATATCTTAAAGATATAGTTACAAAATTCGATTTCGGTCCATCTCTTAAATCAAGGGGCAGAACGGTAGTTGATATAATTTTTGACGGAATGAGAACATCGGTTAAGCTCGGTGTTATCGCAGCGGCATTATCAACGGTTTTAGGAATCGTATTAGGCGCGGTTGCGGCATTGAGACGGAATAAAATAATAGACCGTATAATTATGATAATCACTACAGCGTTTGTTTCGATGCCTTCGTTTATCATAGGTTCGCTTTTGCTTGTAATATTTGCAATAAAGCTGATGATACTTCCGGCAAACGGCTCTACATCAACGGGTCTTATATTACCTGTAATAACCTTAGCTCTCTACCCCGCGGCTTATATAACGCGACTTACAAGGTCTTCTATGCTTGATGTATTGGGTCAGGATTATATAAGAACTGCAAAAGCGAAGGGTGTTTCAGGTCCGAAAATCATATTCGGTCACGCTCTTAAAAACTCACTCATACCCGTTCTTACATATGTCGGTCCGATGTTGGCTTACATAGTAACCGGCTCACTTGTTGTTGAGCAGATTTTTGCGGTTCCCGGTATCGGCAGAGTTTTCGTAAGCTCGATTACTAACAGAGATTACCCCATGATAATGGGTACAACAATTATCTTGGCTGCGCTTATAGTTATTATGAATCTTCTTACGGATATTCTCTATAAGGTAGTAGATCCGAGAATATCTTTTGAATAACGAGGTGCCGCAGGATGAATAAAAATAAATTTGGATTTCATGTTGATCTGGATATGTTTATTCCGGCTACTGATGAGGAGAAGGAATATCTTGTTCAGATGCGCCCGTCCTCCACTTTCTTTAAGGACGGCGTAAAGAGGCTATATAAAAACAAGGTTGCATTTGTAAGCCTTATTGTTATAGCTCTTATTACAATTTCAAGTATAGTTATCCCTATGTTCTGGCCTTATGCGTATGAGGACCAGTTGGGTGTTCAGCCCGGAAAACCGGTTGACTCCTCTTATAACAACCTTAAACCGTTTGAGTACGGCTCTTCGGAAATCAAGGCAAGGGAAGCGGGAGAAACCGTTTTCCCCCATATTTTCGGCACTGATTCCGCCGGCAGAGATTATTTTATAAGAGTAATTTACGGTACTCGTGTATCCTTAGCAGTTGGTTTCTTTGCCAGCATTATAGTTTTGATTATCGGTACGCTTATAGGCTCTATATCCGGTTATTTCGGCGGCAGAGTTGACCTGTTTATAATGCGATTTGTTGATGTTATATACTCACTGCCTGATATGCTGCTTGTAATTCTTCTTTCAACCGTGCTAAAGCTTACATTAAAACCGGTAATTGAAGGTACGGCGCTTGAAGGCATAGGTTCTAATATAATCAGCTTGTTCCTTGTGTTTGCTCTGCTTTATTGGGTGAGTATGTGCCGCCTTATCAGAGGCCAGATACTTTCCCTCCGTGAGCAGGAATATGTATTATCCGCAAAGGCAACCGGCGCAAGCGGCAAATGGATTATACTCAAACATCTTATTCCTAACTGCATCAGCGTTGTTATTATTTCCGCAGCCCTTCAAATTCCTTCGGCTATATTTACCGAAAGCTATCTTTCATTCTTGGGTCTCGGCGTAAACGCTCCGATGCCTTCACTCGGCTCACTCGCTTCAGAAGCGCTTAACGGTCTTACAAGTTATCCGTATCGCCTCCTGATACCGGCTGTTGTAATTTCACTTATAGTTCTTAGTCTTAATCTTTTCGGTGACGGTTTGCGCGATGCCTTCGATCCGAAGCTCAACAATTAAGGAGGAGGGTAATTATGTCGCTTTTAGAAGTTAAAAATCTTCGTACATCTTTCTTCACCGATGC
>CACXEV010000013.1 GCA_902766755.1 Oscillospiraceae bacterium
AAATCTTATAGTGATGAGTTTGAAATTGACGGGTTTACAATTATGACCGGCACCAACTTTTCGGTTAAAAGCTCGGTTTCGGTAAATGACAGTGTCGAGAGAATAAGGTATTTCGGCAAAATAAGCCTCAACCGATATGTTTCCCTGCTTGAAATTTGCAAATGCTTAGATGAAATCAATGAAAAAAGCGGAACACATTATAAAGTGGATATATTTTGTGATGACCCGGGCGAAGAGGTTAAAAACGCCTTTGGCTGTGTAAAATCCGCTGATTTTCACGGCTTTGTTACAGGAGAAGAGTTTAAAAAAGAATTCTTTTGCTCCGATGCTTTAATCTTTGTAGAGGCGTTTGATGAAGAGAGTATTGACAGGGTTAAAAATTCAATATCCACTAAAATTGCCGATTCTCTTTCAAGCGGAATACCGATATTTGCCTACGGACCTGCAAATATTTCCGCTATTAAACATTTAGTCGATAACGAGTGCGCCGCGGTTTGCAGTGAAAAATCAAGGCTTAACGATACTCTTATGCGTTTTTTGTCCGATAAAAGTTTCAGAACCGACATATCCCAAAAAGCTATTAAAACGGCAAAAAAATTTCACGATCCCGTGTCGGTCAGTGATACACTTTATAATATTTGTTCAAGGTACTAAGGCATACTTTGTTAGGGGGTAAATATGAAAATACTCCAGGTGAATGTCGTATATAAAACCGGGAGCACCGGCAAGATAGTAGAGAGGCTGCATAGAGGGCTTAAAAATGACGGCTTGCAGTCGATAGTCTGCTACGGCAGGGGCAAAAAAACCGAGCAGGAAAATGTATATAAAGTATGCTCGGAGTTTGAGTCAAATTTATGCCATGCGTGGTCATATATCTGCGGCATACCCGATGCCGGTCAGCTTTTTTCAACTCAAAAGCTTAAAAGGATTATTTCTCGCGAAAAACCGGATATTGTTCATCTTCATTGCCTTAACGGATACTTTGTAAGTATGTATCGCTTTCTTAATTGGCTGAAAGTTAAAAACATCAAGGTTGTTCTTACTCTTCACGCGGAGTTTATGTACACCGGCGGTTGCGCACACGCTTTGGATTGCCAAAAATGGAGAAACGGTGAAAACTGCAATAGTTGTGATAAATACAGGCAAAACACCGGCTCTCGTTTTTTTAACCGCTCAGTGCGCATATTCTCAAGAATGAAGGAAGCCTTTGACGGATTTCAGAATAATATGAAAATAATTTCGGTATCCCCGTGGCTATATAGCAGAGCTAAAAGCTCGCCGATTTTAAATAGGTTTGAGCATAGTGTCGTTTTAAACGGGATTGATACCTCAGTGTTTAGGCGGTATAATACTGATGAGATGAAAGAGAGCTTTGGATTCAAAGATAAAAAAATCATTTTTCATCCCACAGCTAATTTTTCCGATGAAGAAGGCCATATAAAAGGCGGCCGTTATCTGATAGAGCTCGCAAATTCTCTGAAAGATGAAAATGTTGTATTCTTGGTTGCCGGTATTTATAAAGAGGGCATAAAGGTTCCGGAAAATATCATTTTGCTTGGCAAATTGGATAACCAAGTTGAGCTCGCCCGGTATTACAGTATGGCGGATATCACGGTGATTACAAGCCTTAAAGAAACTTTTTCTATGGTCGTGCCGGAAAGCCTTTGCTGTGGAACACCGGTAGTAGGCTTTAAAGCAGGCGCGCCGGAGCAGATTACCATTAAAGAATATAGTGAATTTGTCGAAAGCGGAGATGTAGAGGGGCTAAGACACGCAGTTTTGAATTGGCTTAATAGGGAAAAGGATGATTGTTTGCCTAAGCTGGCAAATGAAAAATACAGCAGCGAAGCTATGTATAAGGGCTATAAGAAAGTTTATTGTGATTTTCTTGAAGAGCACGAAGAAGGAGTATAATGAAAGTCAAAAATTTATCGTCGTTTAAACTTGATGATGTTTTACTTTGCTTTTACTGTATGGTTTATACGGTATTATCGTTATTACCGGCAGTTAAATATTCTGTAAGTTATGTTATTGCAGGCTCTTTCTGTTTGGTGCCGGTTGCTTTATCGTTTTTAAAATTTCCAAAACTTCGTACTGATATCTTTATTATTGCGGTTTTGGGAATTGTATGCGGACTTCTTACCTGGCTCCTCGATAACGGGGGATTAAAGGAGACCGCAAATATTGCTATAAATTTTTTGCGCTTTTTTATGCCGTGTCTTTTGTTTTTTTCTCTATCCAAGGCATCTACTGTTTCAAAATGGATAGTTTGGGTATTTGCGGTACTGATTATGTCATTTGTCGCATTTAAAACCTTCACTGCTATTGATACAAACGATATGATAGCCCGGTTGCTTGCAAACGGCGGAGCAGATGAGGAACTTACAAAGTACAGAATGGAAAATATCGGCGGATTTGGGTTTTGCTATGCGGTAGGATTGACATTTCCGCTTTGGGTTTCCACTGTTATTGATACTAAGACCCGATGGGTTAAAATATTTGCCGCGGTTTTAATAATAGTAACCTTCTTATTTGTTTTAAAGGTTCAGTATATGATACTGCTTATAATGTGTATTTTTACTGTAATGTTGGCAATTATGTATCGTCCCGGAAACGCAGGGAAAAAGCTTTTAGGATTTATTGTTTTGTTGGCGATTATTTTTCTTTTGCCGTTGGTTTTGAGGGCAATAACGCATCTTAATATCGGCACTCATATCTCCGGTAAAATCAATAATGTGGCTTCATTTTTGGACGGCTCTGTAGCCGCCGAGAATACCACATCGAGAGTGGTTAAATATAAAGCGGCATTTTCCGAGTTTATAAGAAGTCCTATTTTCGGTGCTGTTGGTTCAAAGGCGGCGATTAAAGCACATTCCACCTGGTTGGTATTAGGATGCAAAATGGGGCTTATAGGTATATCATCTTTTACATATATGCTTTTTTCAGGTTACAAATGGACATCATTTACCTTAAAAAATTTTGGCGTGAGTAGAATACCGTTTGTTGTCACATTCGTTACACTGATTGTATTAGCGCTTGTAAATCCGGTGGATTATTCCTATGAGATAAGCTATGTGGTATTCTTGTTTGTGCCGCTCACAATGCTTTTATTCGGTGAAAAAAAGGAGGGCAGGGAAAATGCAAAACTGGGAGCTTGATTGTGCGGTTCTTTGCATATTCTTTGCGCGCCCCGAGCAATTTAAAAAGACCTTTGAGCAGGTAAAACTCGCAAAACCCCGTACCCTGCTTCTGTGGCAGGATGGCCCTCGCGAGGGCAGACCTGACGATATTGAAAATATAGAAGCCTGCCGTAAAATCGCCGAGGATATTGACTGGGTTTGTGAAGTGCATAAGAATTATCACAGTGAAAATATGGGTTGCGACCCGTCAACATTCTATTCTCATAAATGGGCGTTTTCCATAGTTGATAAGTGTATAATTTTAGAAGATGATATTGTTGCAAGTCAGTCTTTTTTTAAGTTTTGCAAAGAGCTTCTCGATAAATATGAAAATGATACGAGAATAGACCGTATATGCGGTCAAACATTATTTGGCGGTGTACCCGATAAAAAATACAGTTATTTCTTCGGCCGTAACGGCAGCTCTTGGGGCTGGGCTTCATGGAAACGCGTTGCCGATACCTGGCAGCAGAATTATGAGTTTTTAGATGACAAATATTATCTTGACCTTGCAAAAAAGCGCTTTGGCAATAAGCATTTCAGCGACAGCATAATAAACGCCAAAAAGCGCAAAGCAGAGGGTATAGCATATTGGGAAACCATTATCGGTTACAGAACACTTTTAAATTCCGGACTTGTTATTTACCCGAGCGTTAATTTGATTGAGAATGTCGGCGGCACGGCAAACGCCACTCACGCCCCGGCTGAAATTATGGAATTGCCTCACGATGTAAGGGAAATGTTTAATACCAAACGAAAAGAGCTCGAATTTCCGCTTAAACATCCGCCTTATGTAATAGAGGATTATCATTATTTTGAAAAAATGATGAAATTTCTTTATCCGAGCAGGCTTGTTTGGCTTCGCAGAAAAATTGAGCATTTGTACAGAAAAATCGCTATCAAGTCAGGAATTATAAAGATAAAATGAAAAATAAAAGATATTTGATTATAGGCGACGCCGGCTCAATGCATATTTTCAACTTTGTTAAAACCGTGCTTTTGCCGCGCGGATATGAGGTTCATCTGCTTACTTTATCGGTAGAGCCTGTACGGGAGTTATACAGAAATTATTATCTTGAAAACGGTGTAATTCTCCACTCCGTAGCCGAAAAGGGATATAAAGACCTTAATAAAAAAGATAAGCTTCATAGGGTACTGCATTTATACAGGAAATTTAAGCTGTTAAAAGAAGTACCTTATGTTGATGTTTGTCATGTGCATTCCGTTTATAAAACAAGTCTTGAAATGATAAAACGCATCCGTAAAAAATACGGAAAGCTGATTTTATCATTTTGGGGCGGGGATATTGAGGATAAATCGGATTATGTAGTTAATCTTCGTAAAAATTGCTTTACCTTTGCCGATGCGATTACCGTTACGGTAGAAAGAACAAAAGAGCAGTTTGAAGAGATTTACGGCAAAGAGTTTTCAAATAAGCTTTATGTTTGCCGGTTTGCCACGAACGGTCTTGATTGTATTAAGAATATATCCGAAACGAGCACTAAAGAAGAATGCCGCGCAGCTTACGATATACCGCCCGGCAAAATTCTGATAACCTGCGGATACAGTGCCTACGCAGAACAGCACCAGGATACATGTCTTGAAGCTATAAACAGTTTAAGCTCTGATATAAAATCAAAGCTGTTTGTAATAGTTCCTATGCAGTACGGCAGATATAATCAGCCTTATATTGACAGGGTTGAAGAGCTGGCGGAAAAGTGCGATTTTGATGTTAAGGTTTTAAGTGAGTTTGTTCCGTTTGAAATGAGCGCAAAATTAGCTATCGCAACTGATATATATTTGCATGTGCGCGATACTGATGCCTTTTCAAATGCGCTAAAAGAGCATGTGTTTGCCGGCTCAACGGTTATAAAGGGCGATTGGCTTATTTACAGGGAGCTTGAAGAGATGAAAGCGGATATGTATTCTGTGGCGTCTCTTGATGATTTGCCGGATTTGCTTTCAAAAATTCTTTGCAGGTATTCACCTCAAAGCGAAATAAAGCTTTTCACTCCCATTTATGATTTGTATTCTACGGATAATATTATAAAGCAGTGGGAAAAAGTGATTGATTTGTAAAGCTCTTTATGTTTCAAGCTCAGTGTATTTATTTCTGTTAAATTATATAAGGATGTGTAATTCATTTTGGATAAGGATATTGAAAAAAGCTCTAAAAAACAGATAACCTTCGGCGCGATTCTATCCTATGTGTCAATAGCGGTTAACATTCTCGCAGGGCTTCTCTATACACCCTGGATGATAAGAACAATAGGTAAAAGCGATTATAGCCTGTTTACTTTGGCTCATTCGCTTATAACTATGTTTTTGGTTGACTTCGGTTTAAGCTCGGCAACCGGCAGATTTGTATCCGTTTACCGTGCAAAGGGCGAAGAGCATAAAATAAATCAGTTTTTAGGCGCGGTATATAAGCTTTATATACTTGTGGATTTCGTTATAATGATAATTCTGACTGTTATATTCTTCAGAATAAGCAGTATCTATGTTAAACTGTCACCGGAAGAGATATACAGACTGAAGATAGTTTTCGTCATTGCCGCGGCATACAGCCTTATAAGCTTTCCTTTTGTAACACTCAACGGCATACTTACGGCGTACGAAAAATTTATTTATATTAAACTCGGTGACCTTATTTACAGATTTCTTATTGTAGGGTTAATGGTAATAGCGCTGTTAAACGGCTTCGGACTTTACGCTTTGGTCGTTGTTAACGCCGTAGCCGGTCTTTCCATTATTGCCTATAAGCTTTATATAATTAAGAGGCAAACGAAAATAAAGGTCGATTTCCGTTATAGGGATAAAAGCCTTGTAAAGCAAATTTTCGGCTTCTCCATTTGGGTTACCGTCAACACATTGGCTCAGCGCCTTATATTTAATATAACACCTTCAATTCTCGGAATTGTAGCAAGTAGCGGCGCGATTGCCGTTTTCGGCATAGTTATAACCATAGAGGGTTATGTTTATATGCTTACAAGCGCCATAGGCGGTATGTTTATGCCTAAGGTTTCGCGTATGAATATTGAAGAGGACTCAAACAAAAAAGTAACCGATTTGCTTATAAAAGTCGGAAGATTTCAGTACGGGCTTACGGGTCTTGTTATTTCCGGATTTTTTGTTATAGGATATTCCTTTATAAAGCTTTGGATGGGTGACGATTACCTTGATGCTTATACGGGTATTATGCTGGTTCTCATCCCCGGTGTCTTCTTTAATTCACTTGAAATCGCAAATACAACATTAGTTGTTCGCAATAAGGTAAGAATACAATCCATTATTGCGATAGTCGTAGGCGTTATAAATGTTGCTTTGTCATTTGTTTTGTCGAGATATTACGGTGTTATCGGCGCCAGCGCCTCAATATTTGTGGCTTATATGATAAGAGTGGCTTTGTATGTGTATATAGACTGGAAAGTTTTGCACCTCGATATGAAGCGCTTTGTTAAAGATTGTTATTTGAAAATGCTGCCACCTATACTTATAACCTGCCTTTTAGGCTATGCTATAAACTCCGTCGTTAACACGAATTCCTGGATTATGTTAATGGCGGTAGGTTTGGCAGTTTGCATAATTTATATACTGTCAGTCGCGTTTATTTCATTAAATAAAAACGAAAGAAAATCACTGTTTTCTCTTGCAAAATCTGTTATAAAGAGATGAAATGACAAAGCGGTGTTTGTGGTTGTTTGCAGATTGGCTTGATTTATTTCTTGATTATAGCGGAAAAGTTGCACATTAACCATTATAGGTACTTACTTTCAAACTAAAAACAAATGATTTTGATTGCGGAGAGTTAAAATGAAAAAAATAGAATCATTAAGACAATTGCAGATAGCCAATATATACATTTTAAGGGATACTCTCAAATTCTGCAAAGATAATGATATTATGGTATATCTGTTCGGTGGTACGCTTATCGGGGCGATCAGGCATAAGGGATTCATTCCATGGGATGATGATATTGATCTTGCAATGTCAAGGACGCAATATAACAAGCTTATATCTAAAGCAAAGGATGGTTGGATATCTGATAAATGTAGGATTTTAGATCCTTCATGCGATTCAAAAATGAAGGGTTATATCCCGTATATTGCTTATGATAGATCAGTTCTTCGCTCCGGTCAGTTCAAGGATAACGAGGCCTCAAAAATATCGTTGAGTATTTTTGTTTTTGACGGTGCTCCAAATCCGGGACTGTTTAGAAAATGGTATTATACAAGAGTGTATATGCTTCGCGCACAGCATGCGCTGTGCAGAGCGAATTTCAAAAACTCAAATACTAAGATTGCAAGAATCGTGGGTCCGATACTGTCTCCTTTTTATAAGGCGTCAAGTGTTTACAAATACAAAGCAAAAGTGCTTAAGCATGCGCAGAAATATGATTATTCTAAATCGTCTTATTGCGGCTGCGGCACCGATGCTCACGCAGGCAAAGAGGTTTTTCCAGTAAAAGAATTTCAAAATTCTGTTGAGGTGTGTTTTGAAGGGCTTAAAGCATATACATTTGGTTGTTATAAAGAGTATTTGACGAATTATTACGGAGATTATATGAGTTTTCCTCCTGAAGAAGCTAGAAAACCAAAGCACAGCGCTTATGCAGAAATAGATGATGATTTTGATTTCTCTTGCATTAGTATCAAATAAATTGTAATAACAGATATTATTTTAATCATAATTAAGGAGTAAACAAATGCAGGCAATTATTTTAGCCGCCGGGATGGGAAGGCGACTTAAAGAACTCACACAAAATAATACAAAGTGCATGGTCAAGGTCAACGGCGTGACCTTGATTGACAGGATGCTTCATCAGATTGATAATTATAACATGTCCAGG
>CACXEV010000014.1 GCA_902766755.1 Oscillospiraceae bacterium
TATGAACGGCGCTCACGCTCTTACAAAGAATGCGGCAACCGAGACCACACGCGAGTATTACACCTGCGCTACTTGCAGCAAAAACTATGCTGACGCGTATGGTATAGAAGAGATTGATGATACTTCCGCAGAGGAAAGAATGGCGGTTCTCCCAACAACAGGCGGTCAGAGATGCATATTTACCACCGTTAAACTTGAGGGCTTCTATTCTTGCCAGTGGTACAAGTTCACCTGCAAAGTAAAATGTACCGGCGATGAAACACCGGTAGCGTCGACCCTTTATGCTAAATATTCCGGAGACGGTTACGACACACCATCCAGTGGTGACTGTGCAATGGTAGAATCATCCTATGATCCTGCTACCGGAATACTTACAGGATACATTATGGGTTATTTGTTCCCGGATCCCGGCAAATCAGATTACTATAACAGAGCAAGCAGATATCCTTATCTTCGTTATAACCCGATATCGGGTGCCAATATTGCAATAGTAATAGGTAACGGTAAACCCAATGGCGATGGGTTTAGCGGTCAAACTAATGCAACTGAATTTGCCATAGCCGAGCCGGAGCTCGTTAAGGTTGGTTGCACAACTTATAGTAGTTCCACCGGTTTAACGGAGGCAAAATCCGCGAGTGCTACAAGCGATAATCTCCTCGCTCCTATGACGGATAAGACGGTTAATTTTGATGATGACTATTCAATAGCAAGCAGAACCGTAAGCAACAACCCGCTTACTGCACCGATAGGTAAGTGGTACAGAACAGGAACAGGAAAGGACGAGATTTATGCGGCCAATATACCGGACGGGTATTTCGAACCTGCTGTTGCCGGCGATGCAAAGATGCTTAAAATGGCGGGCTACGGTTCCTCCTCGAGCGCGCAGGCGATAGTGCATGACACTGTTATTGCTTCTTCAACGACATATCGATTTGATATGGACTGCCGTGCTTTCGGCGGAACATATATTCCGAGAGTGATTTTAAATGAAAAGCAGGAAGACGGCAGCTTCAATGCCGGCGAAATTGTAGATTTTACTACATTCAACGGGTATCACTACACATATCAGTTTACAACCGCAGCAAATCTTGCGGCAAGCGGTAATAACTTCAGATTGCAGATAGGTCTTTCCTGGGATGCACGCAACACCAGCTCAATGTATATTGCGAATGTACAGGTGCGCGAGGTGCTTGGCGGCGATTCTTACGGCGACAATATCCTCCAGAACGGTGATTTTGCTTGGAGCACCGTGGGCAAAGTTACATCAGATAATGTGGCCGCTCAGATGTTGTATTGGAACGGATATAGTAACCTTCTTAAATACGATGATGTTGAAATTATGTCGATTCCCGACGGCTTCTTTGACGCTGACAACAATCTTACAGGCAGAGAAGATATAGCGCTTAAATCCTGGGGCGGCGATTGGCCGGAGCTTCAGTTCAAGACCGAGCTTAAGGCAGACAAATATTATAGGCTTTCATTTAATTACCGTGATACCGGCCTTATGCCCGATATTGAAATTCAATCAAAAGGCACGGTTACGCTCACCAAAAAATCGGTTGTCTCCAGTGGCAAGAATGTTATGACATATGAGCTTTATTCAGCCTCCGATAACACGAAAAACACCGACAACAAAAACCCGAACACCAGGATACGGTTCAGATTTAAGGACTCGACCGCGAACAAGGTGTTATATATCAACAATGTACAGCTTTATGAGCTTGACGGTGCGGACGGTAACATAGTAGGCGCCAACGAGGCGGGCAACCTTAACGCCATTTACGATGACAGCTATTACAGCAGTCTTGTAAACGCAGGCGACAGCGTATCGTTCAAATGTACTCAGGATGGTGAGGAGAATATTTCCCGCGTTCTGGCAAACGGTTGGTTCGGATCAACCAGGTTGGGCACATTCCCGACAGATAACGCTCAGCTTGTAAAACTCCCCGATAACTTCTTTAATTACAAGGATCCGCAACAGAGGATGGAGCTTGTAAGGAAGGTAATTCTAGGTGAAGAGGAGGCTGACACCACCGATCTTTACTACAATCCGAACGGTGACGAAGTGTTCTGTGATGTTCATGACCTCGTATGCGCCAAGAATGAAGCAATAGCGAATGAAGGAAGCCTGATTCCGTAAAACAGTACAAAAAAATCCCGCTTTCGAGCGGGATTTTTTTTGGCTATTCGTCAATAGTTGGGGTAAATAGCTAAAATGAAAAGATTTTACGGTGCTTATCAGCACTTGATATTTTAAGGCAAAAGTAATATAATTTATGATAACATATTTTGTTGAGGTGACAGGTGTGTATTTAGGCAACACATTACTTATAGGCGATAGTTATTCAACCTTTGAGGGCGCCATTCCCGAGGGCTATGATTCCTGGTATTTCAAGGCTCCGGGTAAAAACACCGATGTATTTAAAAAAGAGCAAACCTGGTGGTATCGGTTGTTTGACGGGGAAGATAATATTCTAATCCGCAATGAAAGCTATTCGGGTACGACGATTTGCAACAGCGTTCGTCCGCAGTATAGCGTTGATACATCCTTCATAAACCGTTTTGACAAGCTGATAAATGATGGTTTTTTCGAAAAAAATAAAATTGACACGGTTTTGATTTTTGGCGGAACTAATGACAGTTATATTGATTCTCCTATTGGTGAAAATCAGTTTGATAATTTTAATGAAGAGGATTTGCTCAAAGTCCTTCCGGCTTGCGGATATTTAGCAAAGCGAGTTTCATTTGCCGCACCGGATGCCCGTATTTGCTGGCTCATCAATACCGAGTTAAAGGATGAAATAGTTGACGGTATAATTAGAAATGCCGAACATTTTAATCAGGATTATATCCGTTTTACAAAAATTGATAAGTTATCCGGCCACCCGAGCGTTAAAGGTATGTTAGATATTTTAAATGCTGTAAAAGAACATTTTGAGATATAGAAAAAATGACCTGAATTAGTGTAATGCGAGTTCAGGTCATTTTTTTGTTGAAAACCGAAAATAAATATGTTACAATAACCTTGCCAAACAAACTTAATAGACAGATATGGGAATATTCTCTTTTTATATGGGAATTATATTCTTTGGTACGAAACATTTTTTGAATTTGGTAAAAACGCAAATTCTGCAGTGTTTCGTTTTAAGGATATATATCCCTATCTGTCACTGTTTGTTTGGCGACAATCGGGGTTTGCGTTTTTCGGTGCGATGACTTCGGTTGTCGCACTTTTTTATGTGGAAATGAGGTTTTATATGAAACGCACAAAGAAACTTTTTGTTTTATTTTTGTCGCTTGTAATGCTTATATCAGCTATTGGATGTGATTTGAGCATACAAGGTGACGATAGTATTTCACAAATTGATGAAGCGGGCAAAACTGCGGCACAACAAATCAGTCCTGTTGTAATAAAGAATTCAAGTGATGTAATGGTATGGATACCAAGAACAGGAAGTAAATTCCACAAAAAAGCAAGCTGCGGCAATATGCAATACTCAACGCAAACAACAAAACAAGAAGCCGAAAGGCGGGGATACGAGCCGTGTAAAAACTGTTATTTCAAAGAATAAAGGGAGCAGATAAAAATCTGTTCCCTTGTTTACTTCTCGGGCATTTGTTATATAATATAAGCACAGGAAGTGAGAATATGCCGTTACCTGTTTTAGGTGATTTCTCTGCTGTGGCAGTTGCGGCTTCTTTGGTTTCTTTAATGGTTTCTGTATTATTGATGCTTTCTTTCCATCAAAAACATAGACTTCTTTGGTGGGGTCTTCAGGCTTTTCAATAAGCGTATTATAATGAACTGCTTTGCTTTTTCAAGTAAATTCTACTTAAAAATCGA
>CACXEV010000015.1 GCA_902766755.1 Oscillospiraceae bacterium
ATCGTTTCATAAAGAGTATCCGCCGGAAAATGGCGCAGATCGCGCTGAAACTTGCCGAACGCGTAGGCGCACTCGTAAAAGTCCTGCCCGTTTTCAATTATATCAAGGCAAATGGAATTCTCGATAAAATTATACATCCGCCATACGTCGCCCGTGTCGTCCTTCACAAAGGTGTTGCCCTCGATTGTGGGTATAAGCGAGAGCACCTCGCGCTCTCTTCCCGCCCGCACCTTTAAAAAAGCGGTTACCTTTTCGATGTTTGCGATCACCTGTTCGGGCTTTTTAAATATGTTGCCGTTCACCTTTTGAAGTATGTATTTGCGTTTTTTCCACCGTCGTCCGCTATAACGAGAAAGGTATCGTTTATATGACCGTTGCCTTGAGGCGTTACCTTTTCTATCTTGCCGGAAATATCAAACTGCTCCACGTATTTTTCCAAAAAACCGTCTTTGTTGTTCATTGTTTGTCCCTTTGCTTTTTTATTCTTTCTTTGATTTCGCCGTTGACTCTTTCCCTAAGGGTGAGAATGTAATCCTGATCTTTGGGATATTTTTTAAAGGTCATTTCATAACCCGCGCTTTCGCTTATAAGCCGCTTCACATATTCTTTTGAAGTAAGACTTCCGAGCAGCTCAAGCGCCCTTATATCCTCTCTTGAATGTTTGAAAACAAGAAAATGCACCGTATCAAGCGCGGTTCCGTCGGCCTTCGGGTATACGCTGAACGCGTCTCCCGCCGGAACAAAATAATCACCGCAACAGTCTGCATACGGATTAAGAAGCGCGTCCGAAAACCTGTTGTAGTAAAAATTAAATCCCCAGTGTAAAAAGCCTTTTATATCATAAATATATTCAAGCACCCCTGAAATCCTGTTTCTGGCGCTCGGCATAGCGACAAACCTGTTGGGCACTTCCTTGGTCTGCACACAGCAGTAGTAGGTCCAAAGCGGCTTTACGCCCGCCTCAATAAACGGCTCTAATTTATCGTTTGCCGGGACCGGAACGGCAACAGCGCCGGTTTTGTAAAAATCAAAATCGGAAAGCGCGTCGATAACCGTTACCCCTTTAAGCAGATCTTCAATGCCCGCCTTGGCTTTCATATAGGTTTCAAGGTGGCTTATGTGCGGCTCGTCGGATATATGGAACACGCACCTGTCCTTTACGCCTTTTTTATCGAGGTAACTAAGCAGTTCGGGAAGAAAGCACCTCAAAAAGTTTACATACTCTTCGCCCGAGGAATCGGTCTCCCAACCGAATATCTTTTTCTCCTCCCCGTCGACCGTTGCCACTATCTTAGGCGCGTGCGCGGCGCCCCACTGCGTAAAGAGGTGGCTTATTTCGATTTTCTTTATGTTATGCCGCAAAAGCATATCTATCCAACGGTCAAGCCGGGAAAAACCGAACGAGTATTTTCCGTTTGTAAGCTTTATATCCACAAGCTGAGCCGTGGGCCTCTCTCCGCCCGGCTTTGTATCGAGCGGAACGGTGAAGACGGGCGTAAATATCATATTTATTCCGCCCGCCGCCGCGGCTTCTATATAGTTTTCTATTATCTCCCAGTGGCGGTCAGACCATACGGGTACATTATAGTAGTCCGACAGACAGTCGACGTAAAACCACTGTGTGTAGAGCCGTTCCGTTTCAGGAAGATCGGCGTCTATTATCTCTACTTCGAGAGCGCTTCCGCCGTAAAGCTCTTCTCCGTTTTCGGAGTAAAGCTCGATTTTAAGAGAATAATTCCCGCCTTTATATTTGCCGTCCGGCTCAATATCTATCCAGAGGCACCGGAGTTGCATAGGCGGTATTATAGCCGAATCTCCGTAACGAAGCGGCGTCAGCAGATCGGGGAAAAGCCCCGGCTTTGTCGATATGTAGTTATCGTCGCCGCAGCCGTTCTGCACCGCCATAGGCACGTATACCTGCTCCACGTTCCTTACCTTCACGGCGCCTTTTAGTTCGCCCGAAAGTTTTATCTTTGATATTGTTCTCGTGCCGACCGAAGAATCCCCGTCAAACACAAGAAACTGAACGGAGGCGTGCTCGTTTTTTAAAAGAGATATGCGTTTAAGTTCCTTTTTGCCGTCAAAGCCGTCGTTTATAAGGCACTTTTCCAAAGATGAGATAAATTTTGTTTTAAGCGTGCTTCTCATTATGACTCACTATCCTTCCGTTTTTGCCGCGTCATCGTCTATACCTAACCGGTGGAGCAGATCCTCCGCCGCATTATACCCGAGTTTTTTCTGCCTGTTATTCATAGCGGCAACTTCGATTATTACCGCAAGATTTCGGCCCGGCTTTACCGGTATTGTCATCGAAGGGATTTCAAGGCCTAATATTTCGGTAGTCTGATTTTCTATACCCATTCTATCATAAACCTTGTTAACATCCCAAAGTTCAAGGTTTATAATAAAGTCAACCTTTTCGGTAGGCTTTACCGCGCCTATACCGAATATGCGGCTGGCATTTATAATTCCTATGCCGCGAAGCTCAATAAAATGCTTTATATTCTCAGGCGCCGAGCCTACAAGCGACTTACTTGATACACGCTTTATTTCCACGGCGTCATCGGCTATAAGACGGTGACCTCTTTTGACAAGCTCTATTGCCGTTTCACTCTTACCTATTCCGCTTTCGCCTAAAATCAGTATACCTTCGCCGTAAACCTCGACAAAAACGCCGTGCCTGGTTATTCTCGGAGCCAAATGCAGATTAAGAAAAGCTATTATTGCGGCGGTAAACTCGGATGTGCTCATTCCCGACCTTAAAAGAGGTACCGAATATTTTTCGGCAATTTCCTTGTAATAATCCTCAATATGTAATCCCCGGGCAATTATCACAGCCGCCGGAGAGCCGGAAAAAAACTTTTCTAAACGCTGTCTTGCCTTTTCCTCGGTAAATCGCCGCAAAAACTCAATTTCGCTGATACCCAGTATCTGTATGCGCTCGGGTGAAAAATACTCAAAATATCCTGCGAACTGAAGTCCCGGTCGGTTGATTTCCGGGCTGGATATAAAAATTTTGTCCCCGCTTTCGGGCATATAAAGCTCCTCAAGCGAAAATTCGCTTATTATTTTATCGAGCGAAATTTTAAAATCGGTTTTCAAGGACTCGCCTCCCAACTTAATATTTTATTTTATTATACTATAACTATACGGAAAATTAAATCTTTTTTTTAAAAAATTTGCATTTTCTTTCGTTATATAATATAATTACCTTGTATATTTGTAAACTGGAGGCAAAGTTTAATGAAATTAGGTATAGTAGGTTTGCCGAATGTGGGCAAATCAACCCTATTTAACGCAATAACAAACGCAGGCGCCGCTTCGGCAAACTATCCGTTTTGCACGATAGAACCGAATGTTGGTATGGTGAGCGTTCCGGATGAGAGGCTTGAAAAGCTCGCGGAAATTTATAATCCCGATAAATTCACACCTGCCGTGATAGAATTTGTTGATATAGCAGGTCTTGTAAAAGGCGCCGCAGGCGGTGAGGGACTTGGCAACAAGTTTTTATCGAACATACGAGAGGTTGACGCGATAGTTCATGTTGTGCGCTGCTTTGAAAGCACTGATATTATCCATGTTGAAGGCTCGGTTGACCCGGTAAGGGATATCGAAACGATAGATTTGGAGCTTATTCTTTCCGACCTTGAAATAGTGGGCAGAAGGCTCGATAAAGCGACAAAGGCGCTTAAAGGCGACAAGAGTATGCAAAAGGAAGTTGATTTCCTTAAAAAACTCATCGAGCATCTTGAAAGCGGAAAGAGTGCGAGAAGCATTGAAGCGGAAGAGGATTATGAAAAGGAGATACTTAAAACCACAAGTCTTTTATCCTATAAGCCGGTAATATACGCCTGCAATATGAGTGAGGATGATTTCAAAGGCGGCATAGATAAAAACGCAAACTATCTCAAAGTCAAAGAGATAGCCGATAGCGAGGGCGCGGAGATTTTACCGATTTGCGCCGCGCTTGAAGCCGAGATTTCCACTCTTGACGATGAAGAAAAATTATTGTTCTTAGAAGAATTGGGGCTCGAGCGTTCAGGTCTTGACCGTATGATACAAAAGTGCTACTCGCTTTTAGGTCTTATCTCGTATCTCACCGCCGGAAAGCCGGAAGTAAGAGCGTGGACTATTGAAAAAGGCACAAAAGCGCCTCAGGCGGCAGGTAAAATCCACAGTGATTTTGAGCGCGGATTTATTCGTGCTGAAGTGGTATCATTTAAGGACTTTATGGATTGCGGCGGAAGTATGACCGCGGCAAAGGAAAAGGGCCTTGTGAGAAGCGAAGGCAAAGAATATGTTATGAAAGACGGAGATATTGTTTTGTTCCGTTTTAATGTTTAATTTTGTTTTTTAGGTGTGATTTGTCTTGAATTTTTTACACAGAACCTGGGCGGAAATAAGTAAAAGTGCAATAATACACAACATAAACGAAATAAAGGCTCACGCAAACGGTGCTGAAATTATGGCGGTTGTAAAAGCGGATGCTTACGGTCACAGCGCAGAAATTGTAGCGCCGATACTCGAAAGTCACAGTGCAGACAGGTTTGCGGTTTCCAATATCGAAGAAGCATTTGAACTACGAAAGTACGGTATTAAAAAGCCGATACTTATCCTTGGATATACACCTACAAGTCTTGCAAAAAAGCTTGCGGAAAACAAGATTTCGCAATGTGTTTATTCCAACTCTTATGCAAAGCTTTTAAGCCGGCAGGCGCAGAGTGACGGTGTTAATGTGAATATACATATTAAACTTGATACGGGTATGTCGCGCCTCGGATTTGATTTAAGGGACGATAGCCTGTCAGGGCTTACCGAGGCGGTTTCGGCGGCAAAACTGCCGAATTTATCCCTTAAGGGAGTGTTTACGCATTTTGCCGCGGCGGACTCGGAGAGAGACCCCTGCACCGAATACACAAAAGCTCAGTACAACAGATTTATGAAGGGTGTAAAAGAGCTTAAAATAATCAATCCACTGCTTACCGTTCACAGCAACAATTCAGCGGCGCTTTGCAGCGAAAAGTACGCCTCGGATATGGCAAGACCGGGGATTATTCTTTACGGCCTCACACCTGACAGGGAGTTTGATACAGGACTGAACCTGCTGCCTGTTATGACGGTGAAGTCGGTAATTTCGTATGTCAAAAGCATAAAGGCGGGGACATTTGTAAGCTACGGTATGACCTACAAAGCCGAAAGGGATATGAAAATTGCCACCGTAGCCGCCGGATATGCGGACGGATACCCGAGGTCACTTTCAAACAAAGGCGAAGTTATAATAAAAGGCAAGAGGGCGAAAATAATCGGCAGAGTTTGTATGGATCAGTTTATGATAGATGTAAGCGACATTGAAGGCGTTTCTATGGGCGACGAGGTAATTCTTTTCGGAAACGAACTGTCTGTTGATGAAATTGCCGCTATTGCCGGCACAATCAATTATGAAATCGTTTGCGGCATAGCACCGCGAGTACCACGCGTGCCGGTGGAGTGAAAGGAGGTAGTTTATGAAAAAGTATATTCTTACTCTTGACGAGGGGACTACAAGTGCGAGAGCAATTCTTTTCGATAAGGAATGCCGCGCGGTGAGTGTAGCACAGCACGAATTTACACAGATATATCCAAATCCCTCATTTGTTGAACATAACCCCATTGAGATTTTTACGGCACAGTATTCTTCAATTATTGAAGCTATTGCCGCCGCACACGCCACGCCTGAAGATATTGCGGCGATAGGCATTACCAACCAAAGAGAAACCACGGTTGTTTGGGATAAAAACACAGGTGAGCCTATATATAACGCTATTGTATGGCAGTGCAGAAGAACGGCGGCAATGTGCGAAGAAATAAAGACTCAGGGATTTGAGCAGTATATTACCGATACTACGGGACTTAAAATAGACGCATATTTCAGCGCCACCAAAATTAAATGGATACTCGACAATGTTGAGGGTGCCAGAGCCAAAGCCGAAAACGGCGACTTACTTTTCGGAACCATTGATACTTACCTTTTATACAAGCTATCCGGCGGCAAAATATTTGCGACAGATACCACAAATGCTTCACGCACAATGCTGTTTAATATTCACTCTCTTTCCTGGGATGAAAAGCTGCTCGATATTTTCGGTATTCCGCGCTCGATGTTACCGGAGGTTAAAAATAGCGGAAGTAATTTCGGCGAAGTGGATATTATGGGTGTTAAAATACCGGTATGCGGAATAGCGGGCGACCAGCAGGCGGCACTTTTCGGGCAAAACTGTTTTAATGCGGGAGATGTAAAAAACACCTATGGCACGGGTTGCTTCTTGCTTATGAATACAGGGAACACACTGATTAAGAGCCGACACGGGCTTATCACCACCGTTGCCGCCACGCTTGACGGTGAAAAACCTCAGTACGCAATAGAGGGCAGTGTTTTTATAGGCGGTGCGGTTATCCAGTGGGTAAGAGATGAACTGCGGCTTATAACAAAAGCATCCGATAGCGAAAAGGCGGCAAAAAGAGTTAAAGACAGCGGCGGCGTTTATGTAGTCCCTGCTTTTTCGGGGCTTGGCACACCGTATTGGGATATGTACGCGCGCGGCACTATCTGCGGAATTACAAGAGGCACCAACCGAAACCATATTGTGCGCGCCTGTCTTGAGTCTATTGCATATCAAACAAACGATTTGCTTGCCGCCATGGCGGAAGACTCGGGCGATAAAGTAAAAGCTTTAAAGGTTGACGGCGGCGCTTCAAGAAACGGGTTTTTAATGCAGTTTCAAGCCGATATTTCGGATGTTACGGTATGCCGTCCGCAAAACGCGGAAGCCACGGCTCTCGGCGCGGCGCTTCTTGCAGGCCTCACCTGCGGATTTTTTGAAAGCCGTGAAGAGCTTCAAAAGTTAAACGGAGATATAACGGAGTTTTACCCGCTTATAAAATCCGAAAAAAGAAAAGAGCTTTTACACGGTTGGAATCAGGCAATAAAAAGCGCTATCACTTTTCACGGTGAATAATCCGGCGTAAAACGGTGAATTTGGAAATCAAACTGAAATTATTGCAAAATTTAAGCCGCACTCCGTTTTGGAGTGCGGCTTTTTTGTGTTCTGAAAGCTTATTACTTAAGCTCAACCTTTGCGCCAACTTCTTCAAGTTTAGCTTTAATAGCATCTGCATCTTCCTTAGAAGCAGCCTCTTTAAGAGTCTTAGGAGCGCCATCAACCAAAGCCTTAGCATCTGCAAGACCGAGACCGGTGATTTCTCTTACTACCTTAATTACCTTGATCTTTTCAGCGCCTGCATCTGCGAGAACAACATCAAATTCGCTCTTCTCCTCAGCTGCTGCCGCTTCGCCGCCTGCAGGTGCTGCAACTGCAACTGCCGCTGCTGCGGATACGCCAAACTCCTCTTCAACTGCTTTTACGAGCTCTGAAAGCTCAAGAACTGTAAGAGTTTTTAACTCTTCAACTATTGCTGTAACTTTTTCTGCTGCCATTTTCTTTTCCTCCAATTAGTTTTTTAAAATAAATTATTCTGCTGCTTCGCCTTTTTTATCAACTACCGCTTGTACGGCACGGGCGAAGGCTGCGATTGGCGCCTGGAATGCACCGACAACTGTTGCAAGAAGTACCTCGCGGCTCGGCAATTTCGCGATTGCGTTTATTGTATCGAGATCCGCAAGAGCGCCGTCTAAGAAACCGGCCTTAATCTTAAAGGTCTCACTCTTCTCGGCAAATTTAGAAAGAATGCGTGCCGGAGCGGCATAATCCTCATTTGAAAGAGCTATAGCGGTTGTGCCCTCTAAAACAGACTGCATACCCTCAAGCTCGGTTCCTGCTATTGCACGAGACAAAAGTGTATTCTTAACAACGAAGTAATCAACACCGTTTTCGCGTAATTCTTTTCTCAGTGCCGTATCGTCCGCCACATTTATACCCTTGTAGTCAACTACAATACCGATAACTGCGGCATCAAGCTTACCTTTAAGTTCTTCAACAATCTTTTGTTTTTGTTCTAAAACCTTTGCGTTTGGCAATTTTTTCACCTCAACTCAAACAAAAATGTCCACCCAAAAACAGGATGGACATGAAAACACAAAAATACTTTCACGCTCACCTCGGCAGGCGTAAAACTTACGACATAAAGTCACCTGCTGTCTTTGGATTGCAAGAGGTATTATATATTATGTAATCGGGTTTGTCAAGCATTTTTTAATACATTTTATTTTTTCATAAGCCTTGTGCCGGGGTAGTAATGGAAAAGTATCTCTTTATAATCGGCGCCGCCCGCAGCTTGTGACTGAGCACCATACTGGCTCATCCCCACCCCGTGTCCGCGGCCCACACAGGTAAATGTATATGAAGCGGCAGAATATTCAATGTCAAATGCGGCGCTCGGCAGGTCTAACAGCTTTGCAATTTCTCCTCCCGAGGTTGTCTTTTCTCCATATACCAGCGATAAAACCAGTCCGCTTTTTGCGGTTTTAATATCAGAAAAAAGATTCTGCCCGCCATTTTGAGGTTTATAAAGAGCGGATAGTTTGTTTACAAGATCATCCTCACTGAACGAGAATACCGATTTGTAGTCAGGGGATAACAAATCACCCGCGCTGTCAACCGATACAAGATATTGTACCTGCGAACCGAATACATCGGCGCAACTGTTGGTAACTCCGGCGGAAAGGGCATGATAAAGCGTGAGCGCCGGCTTATCGTCAAATGAAAGATATTCGCCCAAAACGGATTTTACCGCTTCGCTTATTTTTGCACTGTTTTGTTCGTATGCTTCGCCCCACTTTTCTCTTCTTAAAGCATCATTTATATAGCTTTGGTCGGTTTTATAGCTATCGGTCAAATCGTATTCTTTATACCTGCCTTCATTTTTCCGGTAAAGTGCAAATGTGTATGCGGCTACGCATTGAGCCTTCAATGCCTCGATATTAAAGCTTGCCGGCATCTCCGCCGCAACCACCCCCGCAACATATTCAGCGGCAGGTACGCTTTCTATTTTGTCTGATGTTTTTATAAGAAAAACTGTGCCGGTATCATCGGGGATGTCCGACTTTTCGCTATTATCGGTTTCATCTGCGACCTTTTCCTTTGCCGAAGCCAGCGTTTTTACGGTTTTTTTCTCGATTTTTATATTAAACAACGGAATAATTAAAAGCCCCAGGGCAATAATAAGACCTGTTATCGCAACTTTCTTCATGTTAAACCTCTCTATTGACTTTTTGTCTTTGTGAAACTATAATACAATGTATGTATATGCAAGTTTTTCAAGTAATAGAAGGTGTAAATTTTGAAGAAAAATATTTGCCTTTTGGTGTTTATATCGGCGGCAATTATAGCTATGGCTCTTCGCGCGTATGAATTAGTTTCCCTTATAGAAACAGAAACAGGATTTATTATTTCATCCCGTTATACCGCCGCCGTAATAGTTACCGTATCAGTGGCGTTAGTGGTGTTTCTTTCTTCGGCTTTTGTATCTGTCAGCGCAATAAACGGAAAAAAGAACAAAAGCTTTTATCTTATGCCGTCTGTCTGTTCGCTTTTTCTCGGCGCGGCGGCGGCTCTTGAGGTTAAAGAAAACTTTACCGGTACTCCGGAATTTTTGAAGGTGCTGTGCATTGTATTTGCGGTTCTTTCGGCGGTTTATTTTATAGCTTTTTCGTTAAGAATTCTTATACATTTCCCCTTATCTGCATATTTTTCGATTATACCGGGAATATTCTTTGTACTTAAAGCGGCTTGCGTATCAATCAAAAACGCTTATCATACAATTATCAGCGATACCCTTTTTGAAATTGCGGCATATTGCCTTATTATGCTCTTCTTCCTGGAATTTGCGCGACTGGCAAACGGCAGGGCTTCCAAAACTTCGATAAAAAGATTTTCCGCATTCGGATGCGCCGCGGCACTTTTATCGTTCACCTTCTCTGTGCCCAAAATATTGGTATCCCCTGTTTCTTCGTCCGCCGCTTATACTGTTTCAATAAACGAATATCTTTTATTCCTTACAGGCCTTTATATTGCCTGCGAGGTGTTTTCAAGGGTGCTTTTCGCACAACAGCAGGATAAAAAAGTATCCATATATTATACAGGCAAACACTAAATTGACAAATCGGTAAATATAGGTTATAATATTTATTGGTACTCACAGTAAAAAATGAACGGGAGTGGCCGGGTTTTTGGAGAAGTTTGTTATATGCGGAGGCAAACCTTTAACAGGGCATGTTCATATAAGCGGTGCTAAAAACGCCGCAGTTGCAATATTGCCGGCAGTTTTATTATCGGATAGTCCCTGCGTTATAGAAAATTTACCTCAAATATCGGATGTATCTACCCTGCTTACATCTTTAAGTAAGCTCGGGGCTGAAATAGAGATCATAAATAAATCCACGGTACGGATCGATCCGCGCCATGCTTCTTTTTTTGTTGTAACTAAAGAAATGGCGCAGGGTATGAGGGCGTCCAGCTATTTTTTGGGCGCATTGCTCGGCAGGCATAACAAGGCGCGTGTAGCTCCTCCGGGAGGTTGCGATTTCGGGGTAAGGCCTATAGACCAGCACATAAAAGGCTTTGAGGCGTTAGGCGCACATGTCGCGATAGAAAACGGCATGGTTGATGCACGAGCCAAAGCCTTAACGGGAGCGAGCGTATACCTTGATGTGGTATCTGTAGGCGCTACTATCAATATAATGCTTGCCGCGGTTAAAGCAAGAGGTCTTACGGTTATAGAAAACGCCGCAAGAGAGCCGCATATAGTTGACCTTGCCAACTTTTTAAACTCTATGGGCGCGGATATTATGGGCGCCGGTACCGGCGTTATTAAAATCCGTGGGGTTAAGCATCTGAACGGTACGCAGTACAGCATAATTCCCGATCAGATAGAAGCAGGAACCTATATGGTTGCCGCCGCCGCAACAGGCGGTGATGTTACGGTGGACAATGTAACGCCTAAACATCTTGAGTCGATAATAGCAAAGCTTATCGAAACCGGCGCTACCATTGAAGAATTTGATGAATCGGTAAGGGTTAAGATGACCGGCAGGCCGCGCAGATGTAATATAAAAACAATGCCGCACCCGGGATTTCCTACCGATATGCAACCCCAGATAGCAACGCTTTTAAGCGTTGCATCCGGGACGAGTATCGTAACCGAAGATGTATGGGCAGGGCGTTTCAGATATGTAGAGCAGTTAACGCTCATGGGTGCCGATATTCAGGTGGATGGTAAATCAGCTGTTATAACCGGCGTTCAAAGCTTGAAGCCGGCACCTGTCAGGGCAGTAGACCTCAGAGCCGGAGCGGCAATGATAATCGCCGGTCTTATGGCGGACGGGGAAACCACCGTTGAGGACATTTCCCATATCGACCGCGGTTATGAACTTATAACCGAAAAGTTTTCGGCTCTCGGCGCAGATATAAAAAGAATTAATGATTTTGACGCTCCTGCGGCAAAATTAGCATAATCGATAAAGCAAGCTCTCGGTTGGTGCTTGCTTTATTTTAATTTTAAAGGGAGGAAAAATATGGCTCGTTTTTGTCCGCTTGCAAGCGGCTCCGGCGGCAACAGTACATATATTTCGTGCAAAAACAGTGCGGTAATAATTGATGCCGGCATATCGTACAAAGCTCTTACCGAGCGCATATCAGCGGCAGGCGGCGATATTACAAAAATATCCGGTGTTGCGCTTACACATACGCATGATGACCATATAAGATGCCTTAAAACCCTGCTTGCAAAGACCGGCGCCCCCCTTTTCGCCAGCAGAATTACGTTTGAAAATTTACTGCAAAAGAATATTATCCCAGAAAACACCAGGGTTGTTTTTACTGACGACGGTGAGGCAATATTCGGTGATATAAGGCTTTCGGGATTCAGCACCAGTCATGATGCCGCAGGCTCATGCGGTTACAGAATAGATACTCTATCCGGCAGCTGCGCAGTTTGTACCGATTTAGGCGTTGTGACAGATACGGTGAGAAGTGCGCTTTCGGGATGTAATACCGTGCTTTTTGAATTTAACCACGATATAGATATGCTAAGGCGCGGTCCTTATCCGCCCCACCTTAAAATACGGATACTCTCCGACCTCGGGCACTTGTCAAACACCGCCGCGGCGGCAGAGGTGCCTTATTTGCTGAGCTCGGGAGTAAAGCAGATCATTTGCGGGCATATAAGCAGGCAGAATAACACCCCCGATCTTGCCCTTTCTTCAGCAAGAATTGCCGCCGAAAGCATGGGTGCTAAAAGTGATATAGACTTTTTGCTCTCCGCTGCGAGCGTTGGTATGAGCGAGGTGAGCGTTTTTTGATAAAGGTTAGAATTATCGCGGTAGGAAAGCTTAAGGAAAAGTTTTTTCTCGAGGCCGCCCGCGAGTATGAAAAACGCCTTAAAGCCTTTTGCGAACTTCAAACAGTAGAAATTAAACCGTACGCTTTACCGGAAAATCCGTCCGAATCCGAAATCAATACGGCACTTAAAGAAGAGGCTCTTAAAATCTCGGAAAAAATTCCAAAGGGCGCCGCGATTTTTCCGCTGGTAGTTGAAGGGAAAAGTCTTTCAAGCGAGGAGCTTGCCCTTAAAACGGAACGCCTTATAAATGACGGACAGAGTATTTGCTTCATAATAGGCGGCTCATATGGGCTTAGCAGTGATATCAAAAGGCTCGGCGAGGGCATTTCTTTCTCAAAAATGACCTTCCCTCACCGCCTGTTCCGTATAATGCTTTTAGAGCAAATCTATAGGTCTTTTACTATAATATCAGGAAAAAAATATCATAAATAAAGGTGTGCAAATGATAAATTTTAACGCAAAATCTTTAATACCATTATGCGCCGGGTTCGATTTTGAGCTTACAAGCGAGGCGGCGGAACGCCTCGAAATATATGGAAATATGCTTTTAGAGTGGAATGAAAAATTTAACCTTACCGCCATAACAGAGCCGGAAGAAGTCCTTTATAAGCATTTTTACGATTGCCTTTTGTTTTTCTCGGCAGTACCTGTGCAAAAAAAAGCGAAAATCATAGATATAGGCGCCGGAGCCGGATTTCCCTCTTTAGTGCTTAGAATTGCAAGACCGGATATAGATATAACCATGCTTGACGGACTGAATAAACGAATAACATTTTTAAATGCGGTTTTATCGGAACTCGGATTAAACGGTACAGCCGAGCATTTAAGAGCCGAGGAGGCAGGAGGCGACGAAAGGTACAGAGAACGGTTTGATATAGCCTGTGCCAGGGCTGTCGCGAGCCTTAATGTTCTTTCGGAATACTGTGCGCCGTTTGTAAAGCCGGGCGGAATATTTGTAAGTATGAAAAGCGGCGTTGTCTTGGAAGAGGCGGAAGGTGCGAAAAACGCGTTTAAGCTGCTCGGACTTGACAAGCCGGAAATTATATTCAAAACCTTAAGAGAAAATGAGAAAAGAAGCTTTATCATAGCAAAAAAGATTTCGCAAACTCCGCCAAAATACCCCAGAACATCCGCCAAAATAAAGAAAGCCGCGCTTTAAAAGCGCGGCTTTTATATTTAGCTGTCGAATACTGCGACCGAAAAGACTTTACAAAAAGGTTTGCTTGAGTCATAATTTAATCAGAACATCCGGGAGGCAAAAAATGCACACAATAAACGATAAAAAGATTTTATTGCTTCGCCCGTCGGATATATTGTGCTCCCCCGACCGACCGAGAAAAATTTTTGACGAATACGAGCTTCACACGCTCGCTTCAAGCATCTTATCTATCGGGGTAGTGGAACCTCTTTGCGTACGGCGCACAGGCAAGGAAAAATATACGCTTATTTCCGGCGAGCGCAGACTTAAAGCGGCGAAAATCGCAGGTATAAGGCGCGTGCCCTGCGTGGTACATAATGTTGACGAGAAAAGCGCCGCAGTTTACTCATTAGTTTCTAATATAAACAGAGAAAACCTGAACTTTTTTGAACAAGCTGAAGCAATTAACCGCCTTATCGGCGTTTACAATATTGAAAAATCGGATTTCTCTAATCAGCTTGGTATGGCGGTTTCAACACTGCAGCACAAACTTGAACTTCTGAAAATACCGAAAGACTGCCGCGAGCGAATAATATATGCCGGGCTGACAGAATCCCACGCCGCTGCCATTGCCGGAACACCTAAAAGCGATATGCCGCTGATACTTGACGCGGTAATCAGCGAGCAATTAAGCGTAAAGCAAACAAAAGAGCTTATATCATCGGCAAACAAACCTTTGCCCGAAGAGCCCAAACCGGCGCCGGTAATCAGAAAATCGGCAATAGGCGATATAAAATTTTTCTCAAACAGTCTGGCTAAACTCCTTATTACCATGCAAAACTCCGGCATCAGGACAAGCCTTGTTCACAAAGAGGAAAACGACTATATAGAATATAAAATCCGGATTGAAAACCGGGCAAAAAAGCAGATGTCCTTTTTTGTGATTTAACCGTTTTTTGTTAAAATCCGCAGTTTATCTTTCCCCTTGGGTAAACGCGGTTTTAAAAGCCTTTTATGCGGCCCTGCACTGCTGCATAAAAAGCTACCATATTCATCCCCATACTCAAATGACCCTGCCGAAAGGCAGGGTCATTTGAGTTGGGCTTCCAAAACATCGGTTATTTGTTTATACATATAAAGTGTTCCGGAAATAACTATCGGCAGATTATGTCTTTTTGCCGAAAAAATTGCTTTTTCTACACCGTCTTTTACCGTGCGGCAAGCGGTGGACTTAACACCAAAGCCTTTAAACACGCCGCAAAGCTCTGAGGCGCCAAGCGCCCGAGGATTGTCCGGCGTTACGGTAAATACCTCCGCCAAACAGGGAGATAGGGTTTTCGCTATCTCACGATAATCCTTATCCGCCATAATGCCTGTAAGCAATATAACCTTTTCTCTTAAAATTTCGTTTATATTTTGCTTAAGCGCGGCAGCGCCCTGCAAATTATGCGCGCCGTCATAAATTATCAGCGGCGAGGAGGAAAGAGTTTCAAACCTTGCCGGCCAACGGCTGAGGTACAGTCCCTTTTTTATATCCTCTTCACTTACAGGCAGTCCGTTTTCTTTTAAGACCTCCGCCGCGGTTATTGCAACCATTGCGTTTTTTGCCTGATAAACCCCTGAAAGAGCCAGCTCCACCCTGCCGTAAGGATAAACCGAAAGGGAGGTGCCGCCAACAGAAAAGCGTTCGTCTTTAATGCGATTATAATCCACATTTATCAAAGGTGAATTTTTATTCTTTGCTATATCTTTTAAAACCTTGCCGGCACCGGCCGGCATATCGGCTAAAACAACCGGACATCCGCTCTTTATTATTCCGCCCTTTTCGTAGGCGATTTTCTCCACCGTGTCGCCTAAAATCTCGGTATGATCAAGACTTATGCCGGTTATTACAGACAGTAGCGGACTTTCTATTATATTAGTTGCATCAAGCCTGCCGCCAAGCCCCGTTTCAAGCACTACTACATCGCATTTTTTTTCAAAAAAATAAACAAATGCCGCCGCAGTTATAATTTCAAACTCGGTTATATCATCTTCACACTTTTCGGCAATACTCTTTATCCTTTCGATTATTCTTGCCAATTCGGGTTTTGAAACAGACTCGCCGTTTACCTTAATTCTCTCCTCAAAGAAAGAAATATAGGGAGATGTGTAAAGCCCCGTTTTAAGCCCCGCACACCGCAATACAGACTCTAACATAGCACAAACCGAGCCCTTGCCGTTAGTACCTGCAACGTGGATAAACCCAGTCTTTTTTTGCGGATTTGAAAGCTTGCCGCAAAGCTCGGTTATGCGCGAAAGCCCGGGGCGGCTTCCGAAAACCCGGTGGTAATGTATATAACTTATAGCCTCATCATAGGTCATTTAAAAAATCCTCTTTTTCTATCTGTAAAACCGGGTTTTAATCCGCTGTGCGGCGGTTATAAGAATCGGTATCACAATTAATTGTACCGGTATTAAAACGGCATATTCGCTGAGTCTGTATAAAAACCAGCCCCAATAGGTTTTACTGCCATATAACAAACTAACCCACGCGGTATTGATAATAAGACCGATTAAAATACAGTTTATAAGCACACAAGGCAATATTCTTGTGAAAAAGAATTTAGCGTTTATCTTGCCTGATTTGTTTGACAAAAAAACTCCTGCGCAAATGCCCATCAGCGCGGCGCAGACGGTAAATCCAGGGTGATACGGCCCTATCGGGAATAAAATTGCCCCTAAAAAATCCGACACAGCATATACTGCCGCAGCCGGGGCGGGGCCTAAAAGTATTGCCGCGAATGTGGGAGGAACAAAGGCAAAACCGATTTTAAGTCCCATTGTATTGAAAGAACCAAACCTGTTAAGCACTATCTCCATCGCCGTAAGCACGGCACACACGCAGATATTAACGATTATCGACTGTTTTTTTTGCATAAAAATACCTCCTGTCATCCAAACTAACAGACAATAGGAGGTCTTTCTTCTATTATTGCCAGCGGGATGCGATTTTACTGCCGCACGAATAACTCGTTTCGTCCATATGACAACTCCCCGTTCATACGGCACTTAACGCAGTAAAACCTACTCTGTTTTTATTTATTATATATCTTGTTTCTCATTTGTCAATGGCAATTTCCCGTTTTTATAAAGAAAATTTGCTTTAAGGATAGCTACTTGAGTCTTTGAATCGGGGATTTCACCCGACATCACCATTTCTACTGCCTTTACAAGCGGTATGCGGCAAAGGTTTATAAATTCATCCTCATCAGGCTTAGCTTGACCAAATGTAAGACCGGTTGCGAGATACATATATATCACCTCATCCGTGTATCCGGGAGACGGATAAAGTGTTCCTAAAGACATATAGTTTTCGGCGGTAGCGCCTGTTTCTTCTTTGAGTTCCCGTTTGCCACAGGTAATAGGGTCGTTATCCCCGTCCTTATCGCGTTTGCCGGCGGGTATCTCAAGCGTTTCTTTAAAATAAGGATATCGAAACTGCCTGACTAAAAGGCAGTCACCGTTTTGATCTATAGGTAAAACGCCTACGCCGCCCGGGTGTTCTACTACCTCCCTGTCGGCATATTTGCCGTTCGGCAATTCTGCACAGTCCAGCCGTAAATTTATAATTTTCCCTTTATAAATATATTCCGAACTTTTTTGTGTTTCTTTAGTATTCATAAAGCCGCCGCCTTTTTTATATATTTTATTAAGCAATACTTTTTTGGTGGTGTAAAAAATGACAAGAATTGTAAGAAGTGAAAACTATACATATAATGATTTATCCGATCTTATAAAAACACTCTGTAAGCAATATTCTTCAATTGAAAAGTTTACTATCGGCAAGAGCGTATCAGGCAAGGATATAACGGCATTAAGGCTATCAGACGGAGTAAGCTCAACGCTCTTTGCCGCCGCCTTCCACGGAAGCGAGCATATTACAACCAATATAAGCCTTATGCTTTTAGAGGATCTGGCATACGCTTACGAAAACAGCCGCTCATCGGACGGGATAAATATAAAAAAAGCGCTTGAGGGCAGAGGGCTTATATTCGTGCCCTGTGTTAATCCCGACGGTGTTGATATTTCCATTCTCGGCGCCAGGGCTGCCGGCAACCGCGCAGGTGAGATAACCAAGCAGTGCGGCGGCGATTTTTCAAAATGGAACGCCAATATCCGGGGAATTGACATAAACCACAACTTCGATGCGGATTTCCCCGATGTAAAACGCCGGGAAATGGACGCCGGAATTTATCTGCCGGGGCCTTCACGCTTCGGAGGCGACCGCCCGGAAAGCGAGCCTGAAACGGCGGCACTCGTATCCCTATGTGAAAATGAGAACATCCACCATGTATGCGCGCTTCATACGCAGGGTGAAGTGATTTATTGGGGATATAAAGATTATTGTCTTAATCGCTGTAAACAAATGGCGCAGATTTTAGCCGCAACAGGCGGATATGCGCTTGATGTACCGTCAGGCACCGCTATAGGCGGGGGCTTTAAGGATTGGTTCTGCTCCCGGTTTAACCGCCCGGGATTTACAATAGAAATGGGACGGGGCGCCAACCCCTTACCCATATCCGGGGCGCTCCAAATATATCTTAAGGCTCGCGAAATGCTGACCATTTGCGCTATACTTTGATTTTATCAAAACACAAACTCTTTTTCAATATATTTGTTTGCTTTTTAAGTCAAAATACTTTATAATAAAAGAAAAATTATCGAGAGGGAACTGTATGGAAGTAAACAAATTTTTTCCGGAAATTAAAGGCAAACTTGCTTTTGGCTGTATGCGCCTGCCGATGAAGAACGGAAATGTCGATTATGAGCAGTTTTGCGAAATGACCGATATGTTCCTTGAAAGCGGTTTTAACTATTTTGATACTGCCCACGGATACATAGACGGTAAAAGTGAGACCGCTATAAGGGACTGTGTAGCAAAGCGGCACAAAAGAGAAGATTTTTTGCTTACAAATAAGCTTACTGCTCCGTATTTTAAAAGCGAAGCTGATATTCGCCCGTTCTTTGAAAAGCAGTTATCACTTTGCGGCGTAGATTATTTTGACTTCTACCTTTGCCATGCACAGGATTCTTCAAATTATCCCCATTTTAAAAATAACCGCGCATACGAAACACTGTTTGAGTTAAAGCGCGAGGGAAAAATCCGCCATGTGGGCATATCTTTCCACGACAGGGCGGATGTGCTCGAGCGAATTTTAACCGATTTTCCGGAAATAGAGGTGGTTCAAATCCAATTCAACTATATGGATTACGGTGACCCGGGAGTTGACAGTAAAAATGTTTACGAAGTATGCAAAAAATTCGGCAAGCCGGTGCTTGTTATGGAGCCTGTTAAGGGCGGTAGTCTTGTAAACCTGCCAGAGGATGCAAAAGCCGTTTTTGATCGCCTCGGCGGCGGCTCTTATGCCAGTTATGCCATTCGTTTCGCCGCAGGATTTGATAATATCTGCTCGGTGCTCTCTGGTATGAGCGATATAAATCAGATGAGAGACAACTTAGGCTATATGTCCGATTTTAAGCCTTTAAAAAAGGATGAGCTCGCCGCAATAGAAGAGGTTAAAAGGATTATAAAATCAAAAAACTTCATTAATTGCACAGCATGCAGATATTGTGTTGCCGGCTGCCCTAAAGGGATCCTTATTCCCGATCTTTTCTCCTGCTATAACGCAAAAGAGAATTTTGACAGCTGGAATCAGAATTATTATTACAATATAATCACCGCCAGAAGCGGTAAGGCCTCGGAATGTATAAAATGCGGCAAATGCGAGGGGATTTGCCCTCAACATCTGCCGGTAAAATCACTGCTTGAAAAGGTTGCAAAAAAGTTTGAGAAAAAATAGAACAGATAAGAATACCGCCGCGGAAAAACCGCGGCGGTAAAAAAATATTACTTATCCGTTCATATGTTCTTGAATGTAATCAACAACACTGCCCACAGTTCTCAGGCTCTCGATTTTTTCATCAGGGATTTCAACATCAAATTCATCCTCAATAGACATCAAAAGCTCTACCACATCAAGACTGTCAGCTCCTAAATCATCAGCAATATTGGTATCCATTGTAATAATTTCGGGATTTACTTCAAGTTGCTCGCTTAAAATCGTTTTAATTGACTCAAAAACCATAAAGAGATTACCTCCAAAGAATTCTTATATAAAAATAATATGGTTTATCTGCGCTTTTGTCAATAGTTTTTTAAAAGATTTTCGTTTATTTCAAAAAAATCTTGACTTATTGTTTTTTTGGGGTATAATTATTACTGCTGACAAAAAATATTGGGGAATTGTGTAACGGTAGCACGACAGACTCTGACTCTGTTTGTTGGGGTTCGAATCCCTATTCCCCAGCCAAAAAAGTAAATCCCCTGCGAAAGCAGGGGATTTACACTTTTTTTGGCAAGAAGCCTGCAGATTTGAACTGGTGTTCAACATCTGGGTGGCGCCTCCAGAAAAAAGCACGCTTTTGCGTGCTTTTTTCAATGATATTTGCCCCTATCGGGCAAATGATGGAGCTTACGCTTAAAACGGTTAAAATTGCTTTGATTTTCTCTTGCGGCTAACGCACTGCCCCACCGGCAGGATTTAAATCGTCGTGGACATCTAAACAACTGAATATGCGTCTTTCGAGACCGAATTTTCTTAATTACATTATGGTCGCTCACAATATCGGCGTTGTAAAAGTCGAGAGCCTTAGCAGTTAGGTTAAGAGCGACAAAGGTGTTTGTTGGGGCTGGGATAACGAAAAGAACTTATCAGACCATCATAAATACAACAGCGTCGGAGGTCTTATAAAAA
>CACXEV010000016.1 GCA_902766755.1 Oscillospiraceae bacterium
TGTCACAAGGTCTTACTTTGCAGGCTCAAGTCCGGAAAACGATTACGAGCCTACCGTTCCTTATACCGTTACGGTGATTGAGCAGTCTAACAGCCGTGATAACGAAGGCTATATAAGGCTCTATTTAAAATCCACCGGTGCGGACAGCCCGAGGCTTTTGACGCTTCGCCATAAGGCCTCCACCAACGAATGGTTTTTATGGGAGTTTGACGGTATCCTTTCGGGAATTCGTCCTCCGAAATCTACTGATAAGTGGGCATAATTATTAAAGGCATATCCGCCGGGTAAACCGGCGGATGTTTTTATACCCCTTCAACACTTGAAATAGGGCTTACTTTATGGTAAAATTACTTGATAAAGTGCTTGGAAGTGATAGATTTGACTAACAGTACGGTTGCCGCAATTTCCACCCCAAAAGGTGAGGGCGGCATATCGGTAATAAGAATTTCCGGTGAAAACTCAATAAAAATTGCCGATGAGTGCTTTTGCGCGGCTAACGGCAAAAAGCTATGCGAGCTTAAAGGATATTCGGCGGCTTACGGCAATGTTTTAAGGGCGGACGGCTCGGCAGTTGACGAAGCGGTTGCCCTCGTTTTCCGTGCGCCTAAAAGCTATACCGGCGAGAATGTAGTCGAAATATCGGTGCACGGCGGTATGATTCCTGCACGAGAGAGTTTAAAGCGGTTATTCGAGGCAGGTGCCTTGCCGGCAGAGCCGGGGGAATTCACAAAACGCGCTTTTTTGAATGGAAAAATCGACCTGTCCGAAGCGGAAAGTGTTATGGAAATAATAGGCGCTAAAAGCTCGGCGGCGCTCGGTATCGCGCTTGGCACAAAAGAGGGCAGGGTAAGCCGTGAAATAGAGAAAATAACCGAAAAAATGCTTCTTTGCGCGGCAAGCCTTGCGGCATATTCCGATTTTCCCGATGAGGATATAGAAGGATTAGATACAGATAGCTTTTCGGCTATGTTAAGCGAAAGTAAGGCGGCGCTGAGCAAACTTATTTCCACATTTGAAAGCGGCCAGGCGGTGCTTTCGGGTGTGCCTACCGCGATTGTCGGTAAACCGAATGTGGGAAAATCAACTCTTATGAATATGCTGTGCCGTGAGGAAAAATCCATTGTCACCGAAAAGGCAGGCACTACAAGAGATATAGTTGAAAATCAGGTAATCGCCGGTGATATAACATTACTTTTATCCGATACCGCCGGCATTCGTGATACCGATGATACGGTTGAACATATCGGCGTCAAAAGGGCAATAAAAAGGCTTCAAAATTCATCGCTTATCCTTGCGGTGTTTGATGTGTCTGCTCCGTTTGACAGTGAAGATAAAAAAATAACAGACCTTATAAAAAATAAAAAATGTATTGCCGTTCTTAATAAGTGCGATTTGCCGATAATGGCGGATTTATCAATACTTAAAACGCCGAACACGGTAAAAGTTTGTGCAAAAACCGGCGAGGGATACGATGAATTGATAAAAAAAATAGCATCGGTTTGTGGTGCGGCTGAGCTAAGCGGAGCAGATGCGGTGCTTATAAACGAGCGGCAATATTCCTGCGCCATAAGAGCAAAAAAAGCGGTAGGTGAAGCGTATGATGCGCTTTTATCAGGTGTTACGCTTGATGCGGTAACGGTGCTGATAGACGATGCCGTAAATGCGCTTTTAGAGCTTACCGGCCGCCGCGCGAGCGAGAGCGTAGTAGAAGAAATATTTAAAAATTTCTGTATCGGAAAATAGAGGAACATAGAAAATGATTAAAACTTATAACGCCGGCAATTATGATGTTGCCGTAATAGGCGGAGGTCACGCCGGTATTGAAGCGGCTCTTGCCGCCGCAAGGCTTGGCTGCAAAACAGTTATGTTTACAATAAGTCTTGACTGGGTAGGCAATATGCCTTGTAATCCGTCTATCGGGGGAACTGCCAAGGGTCATCTTGTTCGTGAGCTTGATGCTTTGGGCGGTGAAATGGGTAAGGCGGCGGATGCCAATACTCTTCAAAGCAGGATGTTAAACCGCGGCAAAGGTCCGGCGGTTTATTCCCTTCGCGCTCAGATAGACCGCAGAGCATACAGCGGATATATGAAAAACGCCGTGGAAACACAGTGTATGCTTGATGTAAAACAGGCAGAGATAGTATCGTTAGAGAAAACAGGTGATTTCTGGCACCTTACAACCAAGCTCGGCGCAGTGTTTTCCGCTAAGTGCGCCATTATTGCAACCGGCACTTTTTTAGGCGGCAGGGTTTATATAGGAGAAGTAAATTACGAAAGCGGGCCGGACGGTAATTTTCCGGCAACCGAGCTTGCAAAAAGTCTTAAGAAGCTCAATTTACCGCTTCGCAGATTTAAAACCGGAACGCCTGCAAGGGTAGCAAGGGATAGTATTGATTTTTCCGCCCTTGAAGTGCAGGAGGGTGACGAAAAAACCGAGCCGTTCAGCTATAAAACCAAGAGTGAAATCAAGAATAAAATAGTTTGTCATATCGGATATACAAATGATAAGACCAAAGAGATTATTCTCGAAAATCTTGACCGTTCACCGCTTTATTCGGGTGTAATAGAGGGTGTGGGACCTCGGTACTGCCCGAGTATTGAAGATAAAGTAGTGCGCTTTGCAGATAAGAAGAGGCATCAGATGTTTATAGAGCCGTGTGGCGAAAATACTGAAGAAATGTATTTACAGGGTATGTCCTCCTCTCTGCCGGAAGAGGTGCAAATCGCCTTTTATCGCACAATGAAGGGGCTTGAAAATGTTAAGGTTATGCGAAACGCCTATGCTATTGAGTATGATTGCATTGACCCGACAGCCCTGCTTCCCACGCTCGAAATAAAGGGACAAAGCGGGCTTTACGGCGCCGGCCAGTTTAACGGCTCATCAGGCTATGAGGAGGCGGCGGCACAGGGGCTTGTAGCCGGTATAAACGCGGCAAGAAGCGTTAAGGGAGATAGTCCGCTTATACTATCGCGTACAAGCTCATATATAGGCACTCTCATAGACGACCTCGTAACAAAGGGATGTATGGACCCGTATAGGATGATGACCTCACGCAGTGAGTATAGGCTATTACTTCGTCAGGATAATGCTGACGAGCGCCTTATGCCCATAGGTCACGAAATAGGACTCATTGATGATAAAACATACGGCGAAATGTTACAGAACAAAAGACTTAAAGAAGCCGAGATAAAAAGAGTAAAGAGTGTATTTTTGCCGCCGAGCGAGGCACTGAATGAGTTACTTTTAAAGCGCGGTACCGCCGAAGTAGGCACCGGCATAAATCTTGCCGACCTCATTAAAAGACCGCAGATTTCTTACAAGGATTTAGCGCCATTTGATAAGTCAAGGCCTGTACTTTCCGACCGTATTTGCGAAAAGGTTGAAATCGAGATTAAATACGAAGGCTATATCGACCGGCAAATAAGGCAGGTAGAGGAAATGAAACGCCTTGAAAATAAAAAAATCCCCGAAGATATTGATTATTCATCTATTGCCGGGCTTCGCCTTGAAGCACGCGAAAAGCTTAGTAAAATAAAACCTGACAGTATCGGCAGAGCTTCCCAAATATCGGGCGTAAGCCCTGCGGATATTTCGGTATTGCTTGTTTATCTGGGGTAAAAAACACTTTACGGTAAATGCCTGAGTGCGTCGAAAAGCGGCTCGCTCAGGCATTTTAGCGCCGTTCATTAAATATTCAATAATTTCGGAGCCGCGCTTTCCGCCTGCTGTTATATTTTTTAAGAATACTGTTGTTTTTTTGCTAAATCTGTTGACAAACGGCTGGTGCTGTGCTAATATAGTTAGCAGAGGCTAACCGAAATGACCTGATAGACAACCGCCAAATAGAGGTATGCTCTTTATTTTTTAAAGCTTTAGTTAGCCTATGCTAACTAAAAGGAGGGTGAAAATGAAAAAGATCACGGTAAAAATCGAAGGGATGATGTGCGGTATGTGCGAGGCGCATATCTGCGATACGATACGAAAAGCCTATCCGAATGCGAAAAAGGTGAAAGCATCTCGAACTTGCGGCGAGGCAACATCATGGAAGCTCGCCGCGCAGGGATAATATAGCGGCGATTACATACACGGCTTCGCCGTGGTAACATACCAAGCCTGCGGCTTGGATAAACAAAGAAACGCCTTTTATTATACCAAAAGGCGTTTCTTTGTTGGCGTCCTCGGCGGGATTCGAACCCACGACCTTCCGCTTAGGAGGCGGACGCTCTATCCAGCTGAGCTACGAAGACGAATACTGTTTTGCCTGTTAATTTTAGCCTAAACGGAGGCAAAAGTCAACATCAACTTGCTTTTTATTTTAAAATTTGGTATAATATCTCTTAACAGGCATTTACAAAGGCGGTGAGATTACGGAGCTTTTAGGCAAGTTGAAAAAAACCTTTTTAAGCAAGGGCTTTTTAGAGTTTTGTGCGCTCGGTCTTATAAACACATTTAACGATTCGTTTTTTTCCTGGATGTATTCACTGATACCCATTGTAGGGCGTGGCAATCTTGCGGCGGTTCTCGGATATGTCACGGCGCTTAGCATCGCATATTTACTTAGTTGTCGTGTTATTTTCAAAAGCAAACCCGGTTTTAAAAGTTATGTTCGTTTTGTAATTTCGTACATTCCGAATTTTATAATTTTTTATCTTGTAACATTCATTACTATAAATACATGGCATTTGCATCAGTTCTGGGCTACTGCCATCGCCGCGGCGGCAGGCGGACCCATAACTTATGTAATAATAAAAATCTATGCTTTTCGCAAGAAATAAACTTTTATGCGCTATGCTTTCATAGCGCATTTTTATAAAAGGGTGGTGAGGTATTGAAAGCGCTTATAGCTATGAGCGGCGGAGTTGATTCTTCGGTTGCGGCATATCTTACAAAAGAGTCCGGTTACGAATGTATCGGAGCTACTATGAAGCTGTATGATGGCGAGGAAAGTTTTGGCGACAGTAAATGCTGTTCGCTTGACGATGTTCTTGACGCCAAAAGTGTTGCGCGGAAAATGGGAATACCGCACCATACCTTTAATTTAAAGACCGATTTTGAAAATCAGGTTATCAAAAGGTTTATAGCCGCGTATGAGCGCGGTGCCACACCTAATCCCTGTATAGAATGTAACCGTTATTTAAAGTTTGCCGCACTTTACGATAGGGCAATGGCTCTCGGGTGCGACAGGATAGTGACGGGGCATTATGCGAGGATAAGAGAAATTGACGGAAGATATCATCTCTTTCGCGCAAAAAACAAAGAAAAAGATCAAAGTTATGTACTGTATTCGTTAACCCAGGAATTATTAGAGCATACGCTTTTTCCACTCGGTGAGCTTTCAAAGGATGAGGTGCGGCGGATAGCGGAAGACGAGGGCTTTTGCGTTGCGGATAAGCCGGAAAGTCAGGATATATGCTTTGTGCCGGATGGCGACTATGCCGCTTTTATAAAGCGAAAGACAAATAAGGAATATCCGCAGGGGGATTTTGTCGATATAAACGGTAACACTTTGGGCAGACATAAGGGTATAATCAATTATACTATAGGTCAGCGTAAGGGGCTCGGCATTGCTCTCGGCGCACCGGCTTACGTCAAAAGCATTGATACGGTAAATAACAGGGTTGTGCTATGTAAAAATGAAGAGCTTTTTTCCTCTTTACTCGATGCGGTAGATTTTAACTGGATATCGGGCGAAGCTCCCGGGGAACCGGTAGAATGTTTTGCGGCGGTAAGATACAGGGGAGTACTGAAGCCTGCTAAGGCCATACCTAAATCCGACAATACAGTTCACATTGAATTTTCAGAGCCGCAGCGAGCTGTAACACCCGGTCAGGCGGTAGTGCTATATAGCGGTGATGAGGTGTTAGGCGGCGGAACAATAGTTTAATTAAAAAATACCCTCGACCATTAGTCACGTGTTCATAAGGAAGTATTTTATGTAAGGAATTTGGAGTAGTCCGAAAAGGGCTACTCCTTTTCCATTGCCGGGCTTATCCGGCATTTTGCTCGTGCATATCAGCGAGCGTTTGTAATTCCTGTTCCGTCGGTCTTTCGAACAAGCCCACGCCGGTGAAGTAAGTGTCCACTTTTACGTGGCAGTGACCATCGTACTTATCGTTTTTATGAACTTCAATGCGCTGGATCAATCATATTTACGATTTCCGGAGTAAGCTCCCTCATTTCGGAATACTTGCGGAATCATTTCAGAAGCATCCGCACATCAATGGCATTCGCTAATGTAACACATCTATTGTAAATTTACAGAATTATTGTGACTTTTGAGTGACTCATATTGATTTTTGAGTGATTATATGATATAATATAAATAATTGTTATGATTGGAGTGCTATCGTGGAAAAAGTATTATATCACATCAGTTACAATAGGCTTTGGAAACTGCTGATAGATAAGCATATGATGAAGAA
>CACXEV010000017.1 GCA_902766755.1 Oscillospiraceae bacterium
CTCGCCCGTTTTATTGTAGCTTCGCTCGTTTTCCTTCCCCCGGTAGAACCGGGGGTTTATTTCCACACCTAAAGGCACCAAGCAAATAAAAACAGTCCGGTGGACTGTTTTTAGCTTCGGAGCGCGAAGCCGGGTACTGTTGCCAAGCAACGGTCGGCAAGCGAAAAGTATGCGAAGCAGACGGCGAGTCCTGTCACCTCGACACGCAAACGCGTAGTTGAGGTTCTCTGTTATTTTAGTTTCTGCCTCGCATTTTTAACTTGCGTTATTTACACTCTGAATTTCTTTTTTTGCAGGCCTTGATCTGAAAGCATTATAAAAACGCAGCAATTAATGCCGCGTTTTTATGTTGATAATATTTTGCTGTAAGCCAAAGCCTTTACTTATACATTTTTGGATGAATATAATACTTTTCCTCTTCTATATCACTCTCGGTAAACTCGACGACTTTTTTCTCAAAAGCGTTAGCACTGAAATTATTCAAAAATACATTTCTGACAGCATTTTCACTAATACTATTTGACGATTCCTTATCTCTTAAAACTGATTTTATAATATCATCTAATTCTTCTAATTTATTGAAAGTGAGACAATTAATACCGTTTTTCATATCGTTATACAATGTTTTACCCTTAAAGGTTTCACATATAGGAATAGCACCGCAAGCAATACCCTCTATCTGATTGTGGCAATAAGGAAAAGCATCGCCGCATGTCCATAAATGGTATTTTGAATTATAGAGTATGTCAAAGTATTCTTCGCCGCTTATTCTTATTTGATCTATTATAACTATTTTATCTTTAAGCAGCTTTTTACAGTCATTATACTTTAAGTCAAATTCTTATACTAATCCGTATATTATTAATCCCTTCTGAATATATCGCGTGTATATACCTTTTCAGCTACATCGTCAAGCACGCTGTCATAGCGGTTAGCGATAATACAACCGCACATATTTTTAAATTTTTTAAGATTATTTATTACCTTGCTACCAAAGAATGTTGAGCCGTTTGGGAGAGTTGGTTCATAAATCACCACCGTAGCGCCCTTAGCTTTGATACGCTTCATAACACCCTGAATTGAAGACTGACGGAAGTTGTCCGAATTCGACTTCATAGTAAGGCGATAAACACCCACTACTATTCCCTGCTGCTTAATTTCTTTTTGCTCTGAGTAAGCATCACTGCCTTGATATGTGCCTGCGATTTCCAGCACACGCTCGGCAATAAAATCCTTACGGGTTCGGTTAGCCTCTACAATTGCCTGTATAAGGTTTTGCGGAACACTATCATAATTTGCAAGAAGTTGCTTTGTGTCTTTAGGTAGGCAGTAACCTCCGTAGCCGAATGACGGGTTATTATAATAATCCCCTACGCGCGGGTCAAGGCACACACCTTTAATAATCTCTGCCGCATCAAGCCCTTTAATCTCTGAGTATGTATCAAGCTCGTTAAAGTATGATACGCGAAGTGCTAAATAAGTATTTACAAAAAGCTTTGTAGCCTCCGCCTCCGTATATCCCATAAAAAGTGTTTCTATCGGTCTCTTTATTGCTCCCTGGCGCAAGAGAGAGGCAAACACCTCGGCTGAAGTCCTGTTTTTTTCATCGGTGCCTACGATTATTCTGCTCGGGTATAAATTATCATAAAGCGCCTTTGACTCTCTTAAAAACTCAGGGCTGAAAAGAATATTATCAATACCGAACTCTTTTCTTACTTCATTTGTGTAACCTACCGGTATGGTCGACTTAATAATAATCGTAGGTTTATGCTTTTTTCCTGCCGTTGCCTTTTTTACAAGTTCAATTACAGACTCTACTGCCGAGCAATCAAAGAAATTTCTTTTAGAATCATAGTTTGTAGGTGCAGCAATAATTATAAAATCAGCGTTTTTATACGCAGTCTCACCATCGGTAGTAGCAGTAAGATCGAGATTTCTTTTACCAGACTTTGCCTCATCTAAAAACTTCTCTATATAATCATCCTGTATAGGCGATATGAAATTATTGATTTTTTCAACCTTTTCAGGAACTATATCAACCGCCGTAACCTTATTATGCTGAGCTAATAAAACGGCTAATGACAGACCGACATAACCTGTACCGGCAACGGCTATTTTATATCCGCCTTTTATCTTTTCCGGTTTTATTTCCTCCTTAAACAAATCGGTAATTTCAAACTCTAATGCTTCTGCCAGAATTTCAAGCTGTTCTATAGAAGGCATATGCGTTCCGTTTTCCATACCGCTTAATACCGAACGGTTTATGCCTGTTATTTTTGAAAGCTCTGCTTGAGTAAGCTTTTTATCTCTACGACGATTTACCAATACTTCACTTAATTGATTATTTGAAAGATGCTTCATATTTCCTCCATATTGTTGATTTTTACAACATTTTTAAAATATTATTAAGCATTGCCTGATTTTATGATAACATAAACAACACATATAGTCAACAAAAAAGCACTTTCAATTTCTGAAAATGCTTTTTTGCTTATTATCTGTCTGCAAAATTAATATATTGATTGTTTTCTTTAACACCTATATATGCCGGGCGAATAATTTTTCCATTGTTTTGTATTTCCTCGATCCTATGCGCGCTCCAACCGGCTATGCGTGCAGTTGCAAAAATAGGAGTATAAAGCTCCTCAGGCAAATCAAGCATACGATAAACAAGACCCGAATAAAAATCCACATTAGCGCTGACGCCTTTATAAATCCTGCGTTTTTCCGCGATTATGGAAGGGGCTATTTTTTCGACTGTTTTATAAAGTTCATAATCAGCAACGCAGCCTTTTTCCACCGCCAGCTCCTTTGCACATTCCTTAAGTATCTCCGCTCTCGGGTCGGAAAGAGAATAAACCGCATGCCCCATACCGTATATAAGACCTTTTTTATCAAACTCACTGCCATTGAGAAGTCCTGCAAGGTAATTTTCTATTTGTGATTCATTGCTTGTATCAATCTTTGCCTTCATATCATCAAACATCTGCACTACTTTTAAGTTGGCACCGCCGTGGCGTGGACCTTTAAGCGAACCGAGAGCCGCAGATATTGCAGAATACGTATCAGTACCCGAAGATGTCACAACATGGGTTGTAAATGTAGAATTATTACCGCCTCCGTGTTCTGCATGAAGAGTTAGCGCCAAATCAAGTATTTTTGCCTCAAGGGGTGAATACCTTTTATCATCTCTTAAAAGTCTTAATATATTTTCCGCCGTTGACAAACCGCTATCAGGCATATGAATAAAAAGACTCTTTCCCATATGATAGTGCCTGAAAGACTGATAACCGTAAACGGATAACATAGGAAATACAGATATAAGCTGCAAACATTGCCTTAAAACATTTTGAATACTGATATCATCAGGATTTTCATCATACGCATAAAGCGCCAAAACACTTCGGGATATAATATTCATCATATCTTTACCTGGAGCTTTCAGTATCATATCCCGCACAAACGAAGAAGGCAAGCTGCGATATTCGCCAAGCGTTTCAGAAAATTCTTTAAGCTCCGCTTTATTCGGCAGCTTTGAAAAAAGCAACAGATAGACAACCTCTTCAAATCCAAAGCGGTTTTCGCTTAAAAAGCCTTTGACAATATCCTTAATATCAATACCTCTATATCGCAATTCACCCTTGCTCGGGGCATAGCTGCCGTCCGGCAAAACGGTTTTTGAAGTAATAGTAGAAACCTCGGTAAGCCCGGTAACTACACCTGTTCCGTTTAAATCACGAAGCCCTCTGTTCACTTTATACTCTGCATACATATCAGGCTTTATGCTGTTGCCTTTATTGGAAAGCTCAGCCATTTTCTTGATATACGGAGTAATTTCACTATAATTTTTCATAGGTTGGGTTTTCCTTTCTTTTTTTTAATAATAACATAAATTTATTCTGGAAGTTTTAATTTTATGTAAATTTTAAAGGCGCGGTAAGGCTTAATACGCCTTACCGCGCCAATACTCAGAAATGTAAGCTCTTAAATTCTAGCTACTCCGTCTTTAACAGCCGCATCAGCTACTGCCTTTGAAACAGTATCTTTAATGCGCTTATCGAAGGCGTGAGGAATAATATAATCAGGATTTAACTCCTCATCACTTACAAGTGAAGCTATAGCATAAGCCGCAGCAATTTTCATATTTTCGGTAATTGATTTAGCTCTTACATCAAGCGCACCGCGGAAAATGCCCGGGAAAGCCAAAACATTATTTATCTGGTTCGGGAAGTCTGAACGGCCGGTACCCACTATCGCCGCTCCTGCTTTCTTTGCAAGATCAGGCATTATTTCGGGCGTGGGGTTTGCCATAGGCAATACGATCGGATCAGGATTCATTGAGCGAACCATATCTTCATCAACAATTCCGGGAGCAGAAACGCCGATGAATATATCGGTACCACGCATAACTTCCTTAAGAGTTCCTTTTTTCATATCGCGGTTTGTAACTTTTGCAATTTCCTCTTTTGAAGCATCAAGATTTTCTCTTCCCTCATAAATCGCACCTGTCCTGTCACAAAGTATTACATCCTTAAGCCCCAGGCTCATTAAAAGCTTGGCAATGGCAATGCCGGCGGCGCCGGAACCGTTTATTACCGCTTTGCAGTCCCCAAGGTTTCTTTTTGTTAACTTCATAGCGTTTATAAGGGCGGCAGATACTACAACCGCCGTGCCGTGCTGGTCATCGTGGAAAATCGGAATGTCACAACGCTCTTTAAGCTTTTCTTCGATTTCAAAGCAACGGGGAGCCGCTATATCTTCAAGATTTATTCCGCCGAATGAGCCTGAAATATTGTATATAGTTTCAACTATCTCGTCAACATTCTTTGTCCTTACGCACAGAGGGAATGCGTCAACATCGCCGAATTCTTTAAATAATACACACTTTCCCTCCATTACCGGCATACCGGCCTCCGGACCTATATCACCGAGACCTAATACGGCGGTACCGTCGGTTATAACTGCTACCATATTCCAGCGACGGGTGAGCTCAAAGCTCTTATTATAGTCAGCCTGAATTGCAAGGCACGGCTCTGCAACACCGGGAGTGTACGCAAGTGACAAGGAATCCTTATCATTAACCTTTGCGCGAGCAATTACCTCTACCTTTCCTTTCCACTCAGCATGAAGTTTTAACGACTCTTTTCTGTAATCCATTTTTAGCACCCCTATATATTTCTTTCAATATGTGACTTTATTTTGCGATCACTTTCATAACCGCTATATTCTTTTTCCCAAGGGAATATGTAATCAAGTCCCAACTCATCTCTTACCGCATTTATCTCGCTTTGAACCGACTCATTTATCGGCACACCGCTCTCCTCGCGTGATTTCCAGATTTCATACTCCTTTTCACCCGCGGTATATATGCGGCTCTCTCCCGGCGCTTTCCTTGCCGAGCGGACTTTACGGATGATATCACCTGTTTTTTTACGGCAAAGCTCTTCACCCAAAAAATGATTTGTATCAATGGCTATAAAGAAGTGACCCAAATGATACGGGCGTATATTGCCGTTTTCATCCTTGCCGTCAAGCTCTTTTAAATTTTCGCCATCCTGCAAAACCGATGACAAAAATTCTACAAACATAGCAAATCCGTAGCCTTTATAACCGCCGAGCGCTTCACCTATACCGCCAAGAGTGGTAAGTGCGGCAGAGCCTTCGCGGATTTTTTTAAGCGCTACGCCTGCGTCACCCTCAACCGGCGTACCGTCGATATTAACAATAGTGCCCGGATGTACCGGCTCATTAATCCTCGCATAGTATTCGATTTTCCCGTTTTGAGTAATGGAAGTTGCACAGTCAAAATTAAAATCAAATGCTTCATCGCTCGGAACACCTAAAGTAAACGGATTTGTACCGAACATACCCTCTGTACCGAATGTGGGCGCAACCGAAGGGCGCGCATTGGTACCCGTCATACCTATACAGCCGTTTTCAGTAGCCATAGATGTATAGTAGCCCGCTATGCCGTAATGGCAGGAATTTCTGACAGTTACCATACCCATACCGTATTTTTTAGCCTTTTGGATAGCTAAATTCATAGCACGGGTGCCTATTACCTGACCCATACCGTTATGCCCGTCAACAACAGCGGTGGTTTCTGTTTCCTTGATTATCTCAAAATTTGTAGTAGGCGACTGAATACCCGCCTTAATTCTATCAAGATAAATCGGTTTGAAACGATTACAACCGTGGCTCTCAATTCCTCTTTTATCTGACTCAAGCAATACATCGGTACACATCTCCGCTTCCTCTCGCGGAATCCCGTAACCTACAAACGCATCGGTTACAAAATCGGTTATAAGCGCCCAAGGGCATACTACTTTTGGCATAAATAAAACTCCTTTTGTTAAAAAAATATCATTCTCATCCGAAACAAAAGCGGCTCTTATACCGCTTTTGTTAAATTTCTTATTCAGCGGTAAAGTTATCCTTACCTACACCGCAAAGCTCGCAAGCGAAATCTTCGGGGAGATCCTCCCATTTTACACCTGCTTCGTCCTCATCATATACCCAACCGCAAACATTA
>CACXEV010000018.1 GCA_902766755.1 Oscillospiraceae bacterium
CATATATCGTGGATTACATAGGAAAGGAATTTTGAGTTAAGGCCGGTATTACCGTCAGAACCGATTTCTTCCTTATCCGCAAGTATTGCAACCGCGGTTTTTTGCGGGGCCTCAACCTCCAACACCGCCGCAAGCTCACTGTAAGCGCAAACGCGGTCATCCTGACCGTAAGAGCCTACCATTGAGCGGTCAAAGCCAATGTCGCTTGCCTTTGCCGCAGGCACCATTTCAAGCTCGGCTGAAAGGAAATCATCCTCTGTAATGCCGTACTTTTCGTTTAAGAGGTTTAATATATTCAGCTTTACAAGCTCACTGCCCTCATCGTCTTTAAAAGGACGACTGCCTATAAGAATGTTAAGCTCTTCGCCTCTTATGCCGTCAGAGAGCTTTCTTTTGCTTTGCTCGTCTGCAAGGTGGGGTAGAAGGTCGTTTACAACAAACTTCGGCTCGTCCTCTTTTTCACCTATTGAAACGGTCACAACACTGCCGTCTTTCTTAGCAAATACGCCGTGCAGAGCCAGCGGCACGGTAGGCCACTGATATTTTCTGATACCGCCGTAATAATGGGTTTTGAAAAGCGCAAACTCAACATCCTCGTAAAGCGGATTGGGTTTAAGGTCAAGGCGCGGAGAGTCGATATGCGCGGCGGTAATATTTACACCGCATTCCGCCTTCTCTTTGCCGAAAACCACAAAAGCCACCGATTTACCGCGGTTGTTGAAATAGACCTTATCGCCGGACTTATATTTTTTGCCGCGCTCGTAAGGTGCAAAGCCCTTTTGGTCTGCAAGCACCATAGCCGCGGCAGCCGCCTCACGCTCGGTTTTTGCGAGGTTTAAAAAGTTTTTATATCCTTCGCAAAAATCATAAGCCTTTTTTACGGTTTCATCGTCTAATCTTAAATAGGCGTTTTTGTTTTCGTAAAATAGCTTTTCTTTCATTTTCTTGTAATCACTCATTGAAAATTACCTCCGATTATATCCTCTAAATATATTTTAACCGTTTTTGTGAAACTGTCAATATCATTACCGTTAATAAATATTTTATCTGCGTTTTCGCGGTAAAATTCATCCGGCTTTCCTGCGGAAATACGCGCGTTCGCGGCGGAAATATCAAGCCCGTCACGCTCGATTATGCGTTTTTTTCTTAAATCTGCTGGAGCTAACACCGCAACTGTTTTGTTGCATATTCTGTCAATACCGCTTTCAAAAAGCGTGGGCGCGTCTAAAAGCACAAAATTGCCATTTATCCTTTCGGTTACCATTTTACTTATAAACGGCAGAACGGTTTTGTTTAAAAGCTCGGTTTTCTCCCGGCTCGAAAAGGCGATAGCCGCCATAGCTTTACGGTTTAATTCGCCGTTTTCAAGGAGTATATCTTTGCCGAACACCTTAGTTAAAGCACTAAGCGCCGGCATACCTTTTTTAACAGCCTCGCGCGCAACAAGGTCACAGTCAATCACATTAAAGCCCAAATCCCTGGCGCATAAAGAAAAGATTCCTTTTCCTGAGCCGGTAGGCCCGGTAAGCCCTAAAACATAACTCATAATTTTATCACCTTAAAGCCTGCGGCACGAATCAGCCGGTTGTAAACTGCAAGCCCCATACCGCTTTTCTCCGGCGCGTGTATGTAAACACCGTTTACTTTTAGCGTGTCAACCTCTCTTAAAACAGAAAAAAGATTTTTGGCAAGCGCTTTTTTATCGGTGCTTTCCCCGTATTTTATCTTTTTGCCCGGTATTTTATCAAATTCCTCGTCAAAGCAAATCGCCGCGGCGTTTTCTTTTGAGTTTACAAGGGTTATAAACTTGTCGCTTTCGCCCTCAACCAAAAATGTTTCGGTTTTAGGAGCATAGTGCTTATAAAGCATTCCCGGAGAGGCTACCGCCTCGCCTTTTTTCGGCTCGTTAAGCACAGCCTTGTCTATAATCAAATCGGGAAGGGTCTCCCTTAATTGCTCGGCAGTTACGGCGCCCGGTCTTAAAAGCCGGGGCGGAGTGCAGAAAAGCGCCACTACCGTGGATTCCACACCTACTGTGCAGTCATCCCCTAAAACTATCGCGTCAACCCTGCCGTCAAGGTCGGATATCACATGTTTTGCGGTTGTTGGGCTCGGTGAGCCGGAAATATTAGCACTCGGTGCCGCAAGGGGAAGTCCGCTCGCGCTTATTATATCCCGCGCGTCTTTTGATGAAGGCATTCTCACCGCCACGGTATCAAGCCCTGCTGAAACGCTTTTCGCAATATTGTCCCTTTTCTTTAAAACTATTGTAAGCGGACCGGGCCAAAATCTTTTTGCCAGAGCTTTCGCCGTATCGGGTATATCGTATGCTACGGCATCTAACATTTTCATATCGTCTATATGAACTATGAGCGGATTGTTCTGCGGTCTGCCCTTGGCTATAAAGACCTTCTTTATAGCCTCATCGTCAAACGCGCTCGCCGCAAGACCATATACCGTTTCTGTCGGTATCGCCACAATTCCGCCGTGCTTTAAAATATCGGCGGCTTTGTTTATCCCTATTTGTCTGTCACCCGAAATAATATCTATCTTTTCGGTGTTCATTTATATACTCTCCTGAGATTTAAGTGCTTCGGCCCGGTAATAGGTGGTAAGCGCATCGACTATTTCATCAATGTTGCCGTTGAGGATATTATCCAGCTTGTAAAGGGTAAGCCCTATGCGGTGGTCGGTAACCCTTCCTTGCGGAAAGTTGTATGTCCTTATTCGCTCGCTTCTGTCACCCGTGCCTACTTGTGAGCGGCGGTCGTTTGCAACAGCCGCGTCAGCCTTTGCTTTTTCCGCATCATATAGCCGCGCACGCAAAACTTTGAGCGCCTTATCCTTGTTCTTGAATTGGCTTCGCTCGTCCTGGCATTCTACCACCGTTCCCGTCGGTATATGCGTTACTCTTATGGCGGAGGAGGTCTTGTTTATGTGCTGACCGCCGGCGCCGGAAGCGCGGAATGTGTCTATTTTAAGGTCTGCCGGATTAAGCTCGAATTCAACCTCGTCTGCCTCGGGAAGCACTGCCACCGTCACGGTTGAGGTGTGAATGCGCCCTTGTGTTTCAGTATCCGGCACACGCTGTACCCGGTGAACGCCGCTTTCGTACTTAAAGCGTGAATATGCACCGGCACCCTCTATCATAAAGCTGATTTCCTTGTATCCGCCAAGCTCGGTTTCGTTGGCGTTTGTTATCTCTACCGAAAAATGATGGCTTTCGGCATACATCGAATACATCCTGAATAGACTGCCTGCAAAAAGAGCCGCCTCTTCTCCGCCTGCACCGCTGCGGATCTCAACAATAACATTCTTGTCGTCATTCGGGTCCTTCGGCAAAAGTAAAATTTTAAGCTCCTCTGATACTGTGGCAATAGTCTGCTTAGAGTCTTTCAGCTCTTCCTCGGCAAGCTCTTTTAAATCTTTGTCTCCGCTTTGTGAGGAAAGAATTTCCTCAGCTTCTTCAAGCGACCTTTGAGCCGCGGTATATTCGCGGTATTTTTCTACTATCGGGCTTAATTCACCGTGCTCTTTTATGAGCTTTGTAAACTGATCATTGTCCGCAATTATCTCAGGACGCGTCAGCTCTACCGATATTTGTTCAAAGCGGTTTTCTACCGCCGCTAACTGTTCAAACATTTTTCTCTCCGTTATTATC
>CACXEV010000019.1 GCA_902766755.1 Oscillospiraceae bacterium
AAATCGCTTTTGCTTATAAACTCGGGTATGGCGCCTATGAAAAAGTATTTTACCGGCGAAGTAACACCGCCTAAGTCCCGTGTTACCACCTGCCAGAAGTGCATCCGCACACCCGATTTAGAGCGTGTAGGTCACACGGCGCGCCACGGCACATATTTTGAAATGCTCGGCAACTTCTCATTTGGTGATTACTTTAAGCACGAGGCGATAAAGTGGGCTTGGGAGTTCTTAACAGTAGTGCTTGAAATCCCGAGCGACTTATTGTGGCCCTCCGTTTATGAGGATGATGACGAGGCATATGCTATCTGGCGTGATGAAATAGGCGTGCCGGAAAATCATATTGTGCGCCTCGGCAAGGAAGATAACTTCTGGGAGCACGGAACAGGCCCTTGCGGACCATGCAGTGAAATATACTTTGACCGCGGCGAAAAATACGGTTGCGGAAAGGATACCTGCCGCCCTGGATGTGACTGCGACCGTTATATGGAAATATGGAACAATGTTTTCTCGCAGTTTAACAATATGGGTGACGGCACTTATACCGAGCTTGAACACAAGAACATCGATACCGGTATGGGACTTGAGCGCCTTGCCTGCGTAATGCAGGGGGTTGACAATATGTTTGAGGTGGATAGTATCAAAAACACCTTAAACGAGGTTTGCCGCATATCAGGCAAAAAATACGGTGAGGATAACGCAACCGATATTTCTATCCGCGCTATAACCGACCACGCGCGCGCCGCTACATTTATGATTAGTGACGGAATAATTCCCTCAAATGAAGGCAGAGGTTATGTTCTGCGTCGCCTCCTTCGCCGCGCGGCAAGGCACGGAAGGCTACTTGGCGTAAAGCGCCCGTTCCTTTGTGAAATTGCCGATTCTGTAATAGCCGAGAACAAAGCCGGCTACCCTGAAATATTTGAAAAGCAGGAAATTATCAAAAAGGTAATTTTAAGTGAAGAAGAGGGATTTTCCAAGACTATTGACCAGGGACTTGGTATTTTAAACGACCTTATGAAAAAAGGCGGCGAGCTTTCGGGCGAGGATGCCTTTAAGCTCTATGATACCTACGGTTTCCCGTTCGACCTTACAAAAGATATACTCTCAGAGAACGGTATGACGGTTGATGAAGAAGGCTTTAATGCCCTTATGCTTCGTCAGCGTTCTCTTGCGCGTTCAGCGCGCAAATCCGATGATGCGGAAAGCTGGAGCAGTAACGATTTAACCTTTGACGGCATAGAAAAAACCGAATTTTTGGGATATACCGAGAACACCTGCAAAGCTACTGTATCAGATATCGTAGTAGGTGGAGAACATACAAAATCCGCCGAGGATGAAAATGCGATTATTATACTTGATAAAACCGTTTTATATGCCGAAAGCGGCGGTCAGGTGGCGGATACCGGTGTTATAACATCGGCAGGCGGTGTATTTACCGCAACAGATGTTAAAAAGAATTCATCCGGTATATTTATGCACTCGGGAAGTATTAAGGGCAAAATCTCCGTAGGAGATAGCGTGGAAGTGAGAATAGACGAAAAGCGCAGAAGCAAAATTCGCGCAAATCATACCGCGGCGCACCTTTTGCAAGCGGCGCTCAGGCATACGCTCGGCAACCATGTTGAGCAGGCAGGTCAGCTTGTAAACGATAAAGAAGTCCGCTTTGACTTTACGCATTTTTCAGCTTTAACAGCCGAGGAGCTTAAAGCAGTAGAAAACGAAGTAAACGATATAATTCTTTCCGCTAACGATGTTATAAGCCGTGAAATGCCGATTGAAGAGGCGAAAAAGCTCGGCGCTATGGCGCTGTTCGGCGAAAAGTACGGTGATATTGTAAGGGTGGTTTCGGCAGGAGATTTCTCGGTTGAGTTCTGCGGAGGCACTCATGTTGATAACACTTCAAAAATAGGTCTTTTCAAGATAACAAGCGAATCGGGTATCGCGGCAGGCGTTCGCCGTATCATAGCAGTTACCGGAAGCGGCTTTCTTAAACTGTTTAACGAATATGAACATATTATAAAATCCGCGGCAAACACGCTTAAATGCTCTATTACCGATGTTGCAAGCAAAGCTGAAGCGGCGACAGTTACCATAAAAGAAAATCAAAAGCAGATTGAAACTTTATCCTCTCGCCTTGCGGCAGGAAAAGCCGATTCGATTTTAAGTGACGCCGTAAATATAAACGGCATCCGTGTAGCAACCGCTTCGTTTGACGGTGCAAAGCCAGATGAGCTTCGCAAAATGGCGGATAGCCTCAGAGATAAAAATGATGATATCGTTTTAGTTCTCGCGGCAAAGAATGAGGATAAATTAACCTTTGTTTCCGCCGCAAGTAAAAAGGCAGTAGCCATGGGCGTTCACGCCGGAAACCTTGTAAGGCATGTAGCAGAGATTACAGGCGGCAAGGGCGGCGGTAAACCGGATATGGCTATGGCAGGCGGCAAGGATGCCGGCAAACTCGCCTCGGCTCTTGAAAGCGTTAAATCAGCCGTAGAAGAAATGATAAAGAGGGGTTAATATGGACGATTGTTTATTCTGTAAAATCATAAAGGGCGAAATACCGAGCAAAAAGGTATATGAAGATGATTTTGTTTATGCTTTTCTCGATATCGAGCCGCAAGCACCGTTTCACGCCGTGATAGTACCAAAGGTGCATATCGCCTCTGCCGCGGAAATAGACGAAGAAAACAGTATGTATGTTTCGAAAATTTACGAGGCTGTGGCGAAAATTGCAAAAAAAGAAAACCTACAAAAAGGCTTTCGGGTTGTTACAAACTGCGGCGAAGATGGCGGACAGACCGTAGGTCACCTGCATTTTCATCTTCTCGCACGCAGATATTTGCAGTGGCCTCCGGGTTGATTATTTGATACATTTTTTAAGGAGATGTTATTATGTCTGAATATTATAAAATGAAAATTGCTGGTCTTGAGCGCGAGCTTGAAAAGTTTTCGGTAAGTGATAAGCTTGATATTGCCGCATTTATTATCTTTGGTGATGTGGAGCTTACTATTGCGGGTGTAGCCGAGCTTTTAAGGAAAGTTCCGGAATTTGATGTTATTTTAACACCTGAAGCTAAGTCCATACCGATAGCTTATGAAGCCGCGCGCCAATCAGGAAAGCCGTATATAGTAGCCCGTAAGGGTATTAAGGTTTATATGCGTAATCCGCTTGATGTTGCGGTAACCTCCATTACCACTCAGCACGAACAGCACCTTTATCTCGGAGAAACCGAAGTGAATGCGATTAAGGGCAAGCGTGTGCTTATAGTTGACGATGTAATAAGCACCGGCGAATCTCTGGCGGCGGTAAGAGAGCTTGTAAGTAAAGCCGGCGGCATTGAGGCGGCTTCCGCCGCGTTCTTGGCCGAGGGTGACGCCGCGGACAGAAAAGATATAATTTTCCTCGAAAAGCTGCCGCTTTTCTTTAAATAATATATGGTTGAATTTGAGCTTAAAATTCTTGACTATATAAAGGATGTTTTCGGCAGTGCCTTTCTTGATAAGATTATTCCGATTATAACATCCTTAGGATATAACGGTATTATATGGATAGCGCTGGCTGTAATCTTGCTGTTTTTTCGCAGAACAAGACCGCTTGCGCTCTCTATTGCTATCTCGTTAAGCTTGGGATTTATTTTCGGCAACTTAATTATTAAAAATCTCGTTGCGAGAATAAGACCTTATGAGTACAGAAATGAAATCACCTTGTTAGTGGCAAAGCTTAAGGACTATTCTTTTCCTTCAGGGCATACGCTTGCGGCATTTGAAGCGGCAACCTGCGTTTTTATAAGATATAAAAAGTGGGGAATTTTAGCCCTCGCTTTCGCGGCGGTAATTGCTTTTACCCGACTTTATCTGTATGTGCATTTTTTAAGCGATGTGTTGGCAGGTGCGGTTTTAGGCGTGATAATTGCAGTAATTGCCAGCGCAATTGTAAACCGTATTTATAAAAAAAGCAACATTATAAAAAACAAGAATTTAATTGATTAGGGGAAATTGTCTTGAAAAACAGAACTAAAAGGCAACAGGCGATAATAAAGCGCAGAATTTTTCTGTCACTTTGTGCGGTGGCAGCGGTCATTGCTATTGCTATAATTTCAATCGCGATTTCTGCTATTGTAAAGTCATTTAAGTTAAATAGCGGCGATGTTTCTTCCTCTTCCGATAAATTGGCGGTGTCATCAGAGGAAGCATCACCCTCTGCCCCTCAAAAAACAGGGAAAACTGTTACCGCAACAGTAATAAACACCGGCGATATAATTCTGCACGACCGTATTTTTAAGGATGCACAACAACCTGACGGCACATTTGATTTTTCAGACTTTTTTAAGGTTGCGGACAAGCGCTTTAAAGCGGCGGATTACGCCGTAGCTAACCTTGAAGTAACGCTCGGGGGGACAGAGGCCGGAGCATATTCCGGTTTCCCTGCGTTTAATTCTCCCGATTCTCTTTTAGACCCGATAAAAGCGGCAGGCATTGACCTTTTGCTCACTGCAAATAACCATAGCTATGATACGAGAATGGCAGGAATGATAAGAACGGTATCTAAGGTTAAAGAATACGGCTTTGATTTTATAGGCACAAAGGAAAACGAGAGTGACCCGACATATATTATAAAGGATATAAACGGTATTAAAATAGGTATTACCTGCTTTACTTATGAAACACCGAGTGCAGCAGACGGCAGAAAGACACTTAACGGCAATGTGCTTGCAACCGAGGCTCAAAATCTTATTAATTCCTTTGATTATGATGAAATTGACAAGTTCTATAAAACTGCACAGAGCATTATAAAGGATATGAAAGCTGATAATGCCGATGCTATAGTTTTTTATATGCACTGGGGCGAGGAATATAAGCGCACTCAAAACACCTGGCAACAAAGTATTGCTCAAAAGCTTTGCAATATGGGGGTTGATGTGATAGTAGGCGGTCATCCGCATGTTTTGCAACCGGTATCTCTCCTTCACGCCGAGGGCAGTGATAAGATGACGGTTTGCGCCTATTCGCTCGGCAACGCTATATCCAATCAGCGCAGAGAATTGCTGCAAACGCTCTGCCCTACCGGACACAGTGAGGACGGTGCGTTATTCACCTACACATTCACTAAAACAGCTGACGGGGTGACTTCTCTTACTGCCGTTGACTTTATACCGACATATCTTGATAAATTCTCTGTAAACGGAAAATACAGATATACTATGTATCCTCTTGATGATGAAGATACTATAACAGGTTATGCCGCTATCAGTTCCTATCCACCGGATCTCGGTGAACTGAGAGCTTCGTTTAAAAGGTCTAAGGAAATAGTGGCAAATGGACTTACCGAATGCCAAAAGGCACTGGGCTGTGAAATACGATTTAAGGATTAAAATATGTGCAAACACAGAAAGGTCAAAATTGCAGAGCTTAATATAGATATAGAATATAAGTACGATATAATAGCCAATTTATGCCGGGATTATTATGCGGATTTCAGTGTGCCGGATATCAAGGTTGCTTACAGCGAAAGCGGTTGCAAGCAAGAGGAAAAAATCAGCGGGCATAAAGGCGCTCCGGCGGAATTTGCCAATATCTACAGACAAATTGCCGAAAAGCTTCCCGGTTTTTCGTGTGCGGTAATGCACGGTGCCGTTGTGTCATACAGACAAAACGGGTATATGTTCATCGCAAAAAGCGGCACCGGCAAAACTACGCATATAAACTTATGGAAACAGTATTTTGACGGTGTGGAAATAATAAACGGCGATAAGCCGATACTTCGCATAAAAGACAACTCGGTTTATGCCTACGGTACACCCTGGGCAGGTAAAGAAATGTTGCAACTGAACACATTTGCACCGCTAAAAGGTATTTGCCTTATAAAGAGAGCCGAAAAGAACAGTATCAAAAGATTAAATTCAAGCGAGGCTTTAACCGCAATAATTAAGCAGATATATATGCCGGAAAATGCTAAAATGCTTGACTTGACTATAAAGATGATTGGTGATATAATTAGGCTTGTCCCTGTTTTTGAGCTTTCTTGCAATATAAGCCGCGAAGCGGCAGAATGCTCGTTTAATGAAATGACTGATATGTCGCGGACATAGTTTATCGGTAGAACACTAGCTTCCCAAGCTTGTAAGGCGGGTTCGACTCCCGTTGTCCGCTCCAAATAACAGAATCTGACCTTTGGTCGGGTTCTGTTATTTTTGTATGAACGGGAGTCGAAAAGGGCGGTTTTTTCACAGAAAAAATGC
>CACXEV010000020.1 GCA_902766755.1 Oscillospiraceae bacterium
GAAGAAACAACATCGCCAAGCGGCGTAAAATCAAGATGATTTTTATAAAGTGATGCTAAGACAACCGTTCCGTGTTCCTTTTCGTACTGCTCGGCTGATTTGGAGGTTATATTAAAGCTACCGCCTGTTTGTTCAGCGGCGAGCTTTAAAAGCGGAACGCCGAGACCTACTTTTCTTGTGGTGCGAGTGGTATAAAAAGGATCGGTTACAGCCCTTACAGTTTCCTCACTCATACCGCAACCGTCATCTATAATTTTAAGGGTAAGCAGTTCATCTGTTTCATCTATTGATATTTGTGTGAGTGTGGCTCCCGCTTTAACGGAGTTTTCCGCCACATCAAGTATATTAAGTGATAATTCCTTCATAATCTACCTTAATTTTTCAAACAGCTTTTTTCTCACAAAAGCCGTACTGTAAGGCTCATCTTCAAGCTCAAAATAGTTTTCCTTATCTCTCATATCAGTAAGGTAGTGAGCGTCACTACTGACTATTAAGAGCTTATCTCTGAGCTTATACTCTTTTATATACTTTTCAACATTCTCCCGCCTGTTTATCTCAACACATTTAAAATCAGGAGTTGAAGGAAAAGTACCTAAAACCGATATAATACCGTTTGCCTGCCTATCAATATGAGCAGGATAGCAAATTCCGCCATACGGTGAAACCAAATCCGGAACATTTTCAACAGATATATCCGTGGCGTTTGAGAGAAAATGTTCCTCTTCACCTATGATATTATCCTCACCGTCAAGAATAAACTGATTGCCGAAAATATCGGTACGGTTTTTAATTAGCAGCCTATGCTTCTGAAGCATTTCATCAAATGCCATAGCATTTTCAAGCTCTTCAAAAAGGCATATAACATGTATATCCTCAGCGGTGGTAAGCTCCATACCGGCTATCGGTATTATGCCGTATCTGCGGCAAGCCTCAAAAAACGCCGGACAGTTCTTACAGGAATTATGGTCGGTTAAAGCGACAATATTCAGACCGCACAAGGATGCCATACCCGCAATATTATTCGGGGTATTATCATCATCCGCACAAGGAGAAAGGCAGGAATGAATATGCATATCGTAGTAATATCGGTTCATTAAACCTTACCTATAAGCTCTGTTGCCGTTTCGTAAGCCGGCAGTTCGGATTTTAGTATATTCACGCCTTTGGCTGTGGCTGTTTTTATAAGCTCATCATCAAGCGTTACGCCTTCGGCGAGTATCACGCAAGCGACATCCGCCAAGGATGCTACCGCAACGACATTTACATTACTCATAATTGTTATCCAAGCACTATCGGCACGGGCTCTGCCCATAACCCAGCTGAGTAAATCACCGATGTATGCGCTCGAAATCTGTCTATCTCCATCAGGCATACACAATGTTTCAAAGCCGCATAGCGACGCCAACTCAACGACCTTCATTCTTAACACCCTCAGTATGCCTTTCCTTTATTATCGGGCAGGCATCAATAGTCAACTTACCTTTTACTATATCTTCCGCAAGTGCCCTGCAATTAGGAGCGCCGCAAGCGCCGCAATCAATATTAGGCAGCTCAGATTTAATTCTTTGTATATCCGCCATCATACGCATAGATTCAGATATATTGTGACTAAGCTGCGTTATCGGCGCATACTCCGGAAGATCATTAAACAAATATCCATCAGGTATGTAATCATCCGATTCGGCATTATTCCTCGATACAGGAAGCCCGCGCCTTAATGATCTGAGCCGTGCTTTCGCTATAAACGGATTTTGAATAGTAAGCACTCCGCCTACACAACCGCCGGGACACGCATTAAGCTCAATAAAATCAAGCTGAGAGATATTGCCGTTTTCGAGATGGTCGAGAACTCTTATAACATTTTCTATGCCATCAGCTGCAAGATACTTTTCATTGAAAATTGCAGTTGCCTCGCCGCCTGAGCTTGCCCAGCTAAGACCAATTATACCCGACTCACACAGACTTTCCATATCATTTGTGCGTTTCATCTCATTTACGAGTTTAAAATAAACGTCACTAATTGATACTACAACATCAACTTCGCTTTTATAATCGGCAAATCCGTTACTCACATAACTTACCTTTGCCGGACACGGAGATATAAAACAAACGCCTATATCCTCGCGTTTAAGCTCAGGATGATCTTTCATTGCGCGTTTTCTTGCAAGGCGAGCCGCAACCTCCATGGGAGGCAGCATATGGAGTATATTACCGCTCAGTGAGGAAAATCTGAGCTGAATAAGCCTTACAATTACCGGGCAGGCAGAAGAAATAACAGGTTTTTTAATGCCCTCGGTTTTGAGATACATCCTTGTATATGCAGAAACCAACTCCGCCGCTTTCGAAACCTCAAAAACATCGTCAAACCCAATTTTTAAAAGTCCGTTAAGCACATAATCAATATCGTCAAGATTTTCAAACTGACCGTAAAGAGTAGGAGCAGGCAAAGCAATTTTATACTTAAACGCATCCATTGCATCGAGCTTTGAGCAGACCGCTTTCTTAGCTTGATACGGGCAATTCCTTATACATTCACCGCAATCAATGCACCTTTGGCGCTCGATTACCGCGTGACCGTTTTTTATTCTTATTGCCTCGGTAGGGCAATGCTTTAAGCAAGTGGTGCAACCCTTGCATTTAGTAACATCCAGTAAAACGGAATGTTTATATTCGTTCATAATGTTACACCCTTTAATACTGAGTGTCAGGCTATGTTAATCTTCATAGTGACCGTAGTCCCTACTCCAACGGTAGAATCTATTTTCATATCATCGGTATAGCGCTTCATATTCGGCAATCCCATACCGGCACCGAAGCCGAGGGATCGTGTGGAATCCGAAGCGGTGGAATAGCCTTCCTTCATAGCCATATCTATATCTTTTATTCCGGGCCCATTATCTGCGAGAATAATCTCAATACAGTCCTCATAAACCTTTACATCGGCAGTGCCGCCGTTTGCATGAATGACCATATTGATTTCCCCTTCATACATTGCTATAGAAACGCGCCGTATAATTTCCGGAGAAAGCCCTAATTGCCTTAAATTGTTTTTGATTTGTACAGAAGCCTGACCGGCGGTGGAAAAATCATCACCGTTAATATCAAAATGAAAAACTAAGGGTTCGCTCAATCTTTAACCTTATTCCCTACAAGACCGTTGGAATACAAAAGACCGCAAGCCTCATAAAGCCTTTTATTACATTTCATAAC
>CACXEV010000021.1 GCA_902766755.1 Oscillospiraceae bacterium
AGCGGAACAGATTAGTATAAAAGAATTTATAGACCCGTTCACGGGTAATAAGAAGCAGTAGGCAAAAAGAGACAGCCGCACGAGAGCAGCTGCCTGAAATAGTAATGCGTTGCTAAACTTCTGTGCCCCTTTCAGGGGCTAAGCAAGTATTCACCCCTTATAGGGGTGGTGCATACCACCGGTTCACCGGTGGTTATGATTTTTTAGCTTGATGAGGTTGCTTTGGCTTTTTCGGGCACCTTTTTATAAAATGTTTCTATTATTATTTCTGTAAGAGCTTCATCGTCCGGAGTGAAAGCCGAATATCCGTCCCTCATAAAAGTTTCTCCGGGTATGCTCTTAAATTCTATCGCATCACCGAGATTCATTCTCAAACAGTTGTTTGCAAGATATGTGATTTGCGAAAGTGTTATGTTGGTTGAAACATAAGGCTGCATAAGATTATAGTAGGTTATAATCTTTGAAAAGTCTTCTGATATCTGATTTCCGGCTTTGTTCATAAATGCTGTTACAAAGCTTTTTTGCCTTTCCATACGGTAGTTGTTTGCATCAACATCATCTGTTCGCCAGTGTATATAATTTACGGCACTTCTGCCCTTAACCTTTATAGTTTTTCCGGCTGTATATTTTATCCCGGAACTGCTATCGTAATAGTTTTCGTTAACTAAAACTTCTATCCAACCCACTGAGTTTGACAGCTTTTCAAGCGCGGCAAGATCCATAGTAATATAAGAGCTTATATTTATGCCGTATAAAGCGCGGCTTACCGATAAAAGTACATTTTCGCTGCTCTGCTTTATATCCTTGCCGTAATCATAGGCAAGGCAGATTTGTTTTTTTGACACGCCCACATATTCGCCTGAGGTTGAATACTGATCTACATCCACAAGGGTCTCACGCGATATAGGTATAACACTCATTGATTTTGCCTTCGTATCTACTACGCCTACCAGCAGTGTATCGGCCTGACCGTTCATTCCTATACCTGAATTAGCGTTAAGGTTATCTTTATCAACGCCGATCAAAAGGAAAGATACAACATCTGGGTTTAATTGATACTTTGAACCCTTGTAAATGATTTTATCGTCCTCTTCAGTAATGTTTGAGTTTGTTATATTGATATCGTTTTTGTGAAACTGCGATTCACCTATTCTGTTAAGCACAATAAATGTACCGACCAGCGCCAGAACAAGCGCTAAAACAGATGAAACTGATATTATAGTTATTTTAAGCCACTTTTTCATATATTGCTCCTTTTGCTCTTAAAAGCGTATAATAATTATACAGAAAAATAAAATTTATGTCAATTGTTTTGAGGTTTTTATAAATATTTGTGGAAAAATCAGAACAGCTGTAGTATAATAAACTAAATATGGTTTTTGAGAGGTTATATTTTTATGAAAATAATCGTTACCGGTTGCGGTAAAATCGGCGTTGCGGCTATAGAGAGTCTTGTAGATGAAGGACATGATGTTATAGCCATTGATAATAACCCGGTAGTTATTGAGGAAATAAGAGATGTTTACGATGTAATCTGCCTTTGTTCCAACGGTGCGGATTTTAATACTCTTAAAGAAGCCGGTATCGAAAACGCGGATATGTTCATAGCGGTAACCGGGTCGGACGAGCTTAATATGCTAAGCTGTATAATTGCTAAAAAGATGGGTGCAAAGCATACGGTAGCCCGAGTCAGAAATCCGGAATATAACGATAAAAGCTTAGGCTTTATAAAGCAACAAATCGAACTTTCATTAATACTTAACCCCGAATACCTTGTAGCGCAGGAGATTTTTAATATACTCAAATTCCCTGCGGCGATAAATGTTGAAACCTTTTCAAGAAGAAATTTTGAAATGGCGGAGCTGCTTCTTCGCGATAGCAGCCCTATTGTAGGAATGAATCTTATTGAATTGCGTAAAAAGTTTCAGGCTAATTATCTTATATGCGTTGTTCAGCGCGGCGAAGATGTATTTATACCGGACGGTAATTTTATACTGCAAAGCGGTGACCGTATAGGCATTACCGCCGATATGAGCGAAATTCAGAAGCTCTTAAAAATGCTCGGTATTTTGCAGAAGAGCGCAAGAGATATAGTTGTTTTAGGCGGAGGCAGAATAGCATATTATCTTTCTAAAATGCTCATTTCTTCCGGCAATACGGTTAAGATAATCGACAAAGATCGTGCGCGTTGCGAGATGCTTTCGGATATTTTGCCTCAGGCGCGAATTATTAACGGTGACGGAACGGATCAGGATCTGCTTATCGAAGAGGGGCTTTTATCATCCGATGCCTTTGTTGCCCTTACGGGTATGGATGAGGAAAACATACTGGTTTCGATTTTCGCATCTACAAGGCAGGTAAAAAAGGTTATAGCTAAAGTTAATGGCGTTGAGCTTTCAAATATGGCGGAAAAGCTGGGACTTGATTGTGTTGTAACGCCAAAACAGACTGTAAGCGGGATTATATCAAGATATGCCAGAGCTATTGCCAATTCAGAAGGCAGTAATGTTGAAACTCTTTATAAGCTTATGGACGGCAAGGTTGAAGCGGCTGAATTTAATGTTGCGTATGATTTCGAGTATATTGATATACCGCTTAAGGACCTTAAAATTAAAAAGAATATGCTTATATCCGGTATTATTCGCAAGCGCAAGGTTATTATTCCTTCAGGTGATGATGTTATAAAAGCCGGAGATAAAGTAGTTGTAATTGCCGCTAATACGGTTTTAAATGACCTATCGGATATTATGAGGTAATTTTTTATGAATATTAAAGCAGTTGTAAACACGCTTGGAAAAATCTCGGTTGTAGAGAGCATACTCATTATATTGCCGCTTATTGTATCGCTCATTTACGGAGAATATAGTAGCGCTTCGGCGTTTGCCATAACCGTTGCCGTATCGGCTTTGGCAGGCGGATTTTTACTGCTTATAACCAGAAAACACAATAATGTCATATATGCTAAAGAGGGCTTTGCAATAGTGGCAGGAGTTTGGATAATGATATCTCTTTTAGGCGCTTTGCCTTTTACTATAGCAAGAGTAATTCCGAATTATATCGACGCTCTTTTTGAAACGGTCAGCGGATTTACAACTACCGGTGCTTCCATTATAAAAAATGTTGAGCTTATACCTCGCGGTATGCTTTTCTGGCGGAGCTTTACTCATTTTATAGGCGGTATGGGTTTTCTTGTTTTTGTGATGGCTATTATTCCGAATGTTACGGATAGGTCTATCCATATACTTAAAGCGGAGGTTCCGGGTCCGTCGGTC
>CACXEV010000022.1 GCA_902766755.1 Oscillospiraceae bacterium
ACTTCTGCGCCCCTTTCAGGGGCTAAGCAAGTATTCACCCCTTATAGGGGTGGTGCATACCACCGGTTCACCGGTGGTTATGATTCAGACTTTCTCAGGTTCGAGTCCTAAAGAAGAAAAAATTAAGAGCCGCCGCAAAAGCGACAACTCTTAATTTGGTCGGAGTGTTCATAACGCAAGTGAATTCCTTATTTATTGCTCATTTCTTCCGCTTTTATCCTGTTAGATTCTATACATTCTTTTTTGCTTCCAATAGATAAAACAAAGAAATCGCCGTTTTTATCTACGGAATAGTAATTGTCAAGTTCAGTCTGCAACGACAAATAATCTCGCTTTGATGTTACGGGATTGGTATTGAAGTTCTTAATAAATCTAACGCCAATCAAGTATTCCATTCCAGCAATATCAAGAGAATAAATATCTTTCAATAAGTTTGGAAGGTCGGCGCTTGATTTAGGAACTACGACAATTGCGGGCTGTTCATTGTCGTTAATATCAAATTTAATAACTTCTGCCTCCGCAACTCCGTCAAGCTCAAGAACTTTTTCTTCAATATCAAACATTGCGAAGGATTGACCTCTATTCGTAAAGTGATCAGTTCCTCTGCCGAATACTCTATAATGTCCGTTTGGATAACGCACCGCGTCATCCCCTGTGTTGATCCAACCGTCCTGTGTGAAAAGCTGCTTGTTGTTCTCATCTTCGATATAACCCAAAGTCGCGCAGGGGGATTTGACTTGCAGAATCCCCCGTTGATTGTCAGATAAAATCTCGTTGGTGTCTTTATCAACAATACGATATTGAATACCCGGGAGAGGGGATATGGTTACATCATCAATTTCCTCAAGCTCTTTGTTCGAAATCCCGGACATGCTACCCGTTTCAGTCATACCATAACCGTTCAATATAGATTTAACTCCCAAATTTTTAAGTGCTTTTCTAAATTTACCCATTTGCGCAGGGGCAACTGCCTCACCACCAATGAATATACATCTTACATGATTTAGTGATCCTTTTTTTAAACCAGATGATTCTAAAGTTGCAACATGACTTGGTGCAACAACTGCGACTTCCAATTTGCTTTCTTTTAAATCATTTCCAAACATAAAACGATCATATTTGGGTTTATATACTAATGTCATTCCGTTGATTAAGCCCCCATATATCCCATGGATGGCTCCGGTCGCATAGAATATAGGTATAAACACACCCAGTCGAGTTTTAGGGGTAAGCAACTCTTTTATCCATGCATGATCATAAATACGAGCCATTTTCGTAAAGCCGTCAGCGGAGGTCTTTACGCATTTGGGAAACTGGCTTGTCGTTGCTCCGGTCAGAAAACGAGCGGCGAGCTTGTTTTCTTCATAAGGAAAATCGTACGTTTCCTTTGCCCTTTTGCCAATGTCAGCGAAATCTTTAACGGAAAAGACTTCCATGCCAATAGGGAATGATTTATGCCGTTTAATATACTCGTCAATAAAGCTTGTCTTTTTTATCACACCTTTTTGAGTAGCAATCATTTTTACAACTGGACTCATATAGTCTGCGATACTTGTAACAATAAGGTTCTTAGCACCTGCAGAGTGAAGCTTATCTATCAAATCGTCAGATAAGAAGCCGTCGTAAATGAATACAGTTTCGCTATCAAGATTTTTCGTGTATTTTTCGGTATATGCGTGCAAGAAACCGGGACCGGTCAAATTGACCGGCTTGTTTGCATCCATTGCTCCATAAAAAGCGTTGACGGAAGCAATAGTGGATGGCGCGCTTATTGTGATGGAATGTTCATTTAGTCCGTCAACTGCGATAAACGCCGTTTTGTATTCTTCAATCATTTTGAAGGTTTGAGCATAGGTATATTTAGCGCCGAAATACTCCCCGGCGATGGTTTTCATGTTGTCTTTGTTTCGATCTTTCAGATCGTCGAGTATTCTGATTTTTGGGTTCTCAATAGGCGTAAATAGTGTTGCTTTCTTTTCCTGCATGGTATGTCTCCTTTAATAAAAAAGTGCGCAGCCGAAGCTACGCACCGAAAAATGCGTAACTTACAGTCGCTACCACACAACAATTTTCACAAACATTAAAGTATGCAAAAACGAAGTACGCATTTTTACCAAAGATAAAAATACACACCTTAATGTTTGTAATAATATTAAATTGTTGTGTGGTAAAATCATTATAGCATACTATGTAAAAATAGGCAATATTAAATCTCGCAGAGCCCACAAATGACATCTTTACAGCTTTGCTGAAAGTGTCATAGTGGGTTACGCACTTTAAGTGCGTAAAAACGGGCTGAAAAAGAAAAAAGCAGACCAAAAAGTCTGCTCAGATAAAATATAATATTTAACTGTTATTCTTTGCGGTGTTGATAGAGGATATAAGGAGTTTTTTCAGTTCAAGGCAATCATCCAACAACGATTTGAATAATTTTTCGTCAACATATTCCGATTTATTAAGAAGTCGTAACCAATATTCCGTTTCTGCCGCTTCTTTAAGCGAAATATGAAGTTTGGCGATAAAATCGGCTTTACTGTTACCATATTGTGCCTCGTTTATATTTGCGCCTATGCTTGTTCCGCTTCTGACAATTTGCTTTGAAATAATATGCTCTTTTTGCTTTTCTTCAAGAAATCTACGCAGTTTGATTATTCTTGCGGCAAAATCAATAGACTTGTCAATTAAAATGTTTTCTTTCATTAATATCACCGGTAATATTTTATCATAAAGCAGACGGCAAATCAATTATTCATTCTTAAGTTTTAAGTATTCATTATTCATTTTGAAAATCCCGTCATGTGTGATTTAATGAATAATGAATATTGAATATCGAATAAATAAAAATTGAGTATTCATAACTCACTTGCGTTATGAATACTCAGCATGGTCGAGGTGACAGGACTCGAACCTGCGGCATCCAGTTCCCAAAACTGGCGCGCTACCAACTGCGCTACACCTCGGAATACTATATTTAATTGTAGAATTACAATGTGCAGAGTATGGATGTTTTGGGAACTCACCTTGCGGTGTTCCAAAACTGACAGCCAACTGCGCTACACCTTGGAATACTGTGGACGGAAAAAGCGGCAAGGATTATTATATCTCAAGGGGCTTTACTTGTCAAGTAAAATGCCTTGTTTTTGTATTTTTTTAAGTTTATTCCAATTATATAAACCGTATATGTCATTTGTAAGGAAAACAACAAAGCAAACAACTATTGATATATAAGATATATCTTTTTTTGTGGCAAGGCTCCAAAGAGCTATAAGTACTATATCATTTATTGAGTAGCCCAAAGCATAGTAAGGACTTCTGCAAACTGTCAGATAAGCAGCAATATAGCTTGTGAATATTGAAGTTGTACTTAAAAATATATAAGGTGTATTAAATTTAACCATTATAAAACTCATAAAGGCAGTAACAGGTATTACTGAAATTGCGAGGCCTAAAATTTTACATTTTGTTAGCTTGGCAATTTTCACTTCGTATTTGTCATAACGATTTTTAATCCAAGTGATAAGTGCGATAAGTGCAATAGGAGATGTCATACCGGCATAGGTGATAACTTCACTGAAAAGTCGAAGCCTGAATGAAATAATAGCATAAAATATTCCAAACACTACGGTTAACAACTGCCCTATCGGGTTACCTTTTGAAACGAATATCAAGGCTGTAGCTCCGATAAGAGAGCAGATAGTATTAGATACGTCAAAATTGCCGAATATCAAAGAACAAAGTATTATTATACTTATAGAAGCAAAATAAAGAACCTTTTCAAATGTGGAAAACTGTGATAAAAACTTTTTCATAACGCCTCCAAAATAAAAAAACACTTGAATGCATCTTCAAAGACCTAATGATGCATCAAGTGCCAAGCACACTACCCGGTGGCAGTAAATATTTAAACCGTATAACTTATATCATATTTGTAATTTATTGTCAAGTATAATCTTAAAAGGCTTCAACCCCATCTGGATTCATAAAAAACCGTATAACCAACTCTTTTTCCGGCAAAAATAGGAAGAAAGGAGTGTTATTATGAAAAAAAGAACATTTATAAGAACGGTATCGTTTTTAAGTGCCGCAGTGATAGTTGCTGTAGGCTTTTATGTAAAAGAGATGAGTAAAAGCAAAAAATACAGGCAAATAATTCAGAACAATTATGCCGGTGCATTTGATGAGTTAAGCTCAAATCTTAATGATATTTCGATGAATCTTACAAAGATTTCTTACGTATCAACCCCAAAGCAAATGGCAACATATGCCAGCGAGTTGTATAGTCAAGCACAGCTTGCTAAAGGTGCGCTTTATAAGCTCCCGGCGGGCGACAGTGAGCTTTCCACAATCTATAAATTTTTATCTCAAGTAGGAAACTATACACTGTCTGTTTCAAAGGATGTTATAGGCGGGAGCAGTGTTACGGATAAACAGAGGGAGGAGCTTCACAGCTTATCTGCCGCAGCAAAAACAATAACCGATGCAATAGAGGAAACCGACATAAATTATAACAACACCGAATATTGGACTAAAGAGATCGAAGGCAAGCTGAAAAACACCCTTAACGAGCAAAATTTAGGCTCCGCTCTCGGTGAGCTTGAAAGTACTCTTTCCGATTATCCTACACTGATTTATGATGGACCGTATTCTGATCATATACTAAATAAAAAACCGCTTATGACAGAGAATGCCAAAGAGTTTTCAGAGGATGAAGCCCGCAACATTGCGATTAAGGCTACAAAGGAAGAAAAAATCAAATATGAAGGTATGCAAAACGGAAAAATCGACTGTTACAGATTTGAAAACGATAATGTAACTGCAACAGTCAGCAAAAAAGGCGGATATATAGTATATATGCGTAAATCCCGAACTGTAGGCGACCATAAACTCACCTATGATAAAATGCTGAACAACGCGAAAAAGTATTTAAGCGATATGGGATTTGATAATATGATAGATACCTATTATTTCACCGATTCCGGTATCTGCGTTATAAATTTTGCTTATCTTGACGGACAAACAATATGTTATACCGACCTTATTAAAATAGGTGTAAGCGTAGATAACGGGGAGATAATGCTTGTAGAATCGGCAGGGTATCTCACTAACCATACTTCACGGGCTTTTGAGAGCATAGAAACTTCACCCGATGAGGCGGCGGCGGTAATAAGTCGTTGGCTGACAATAGAAAAAACTTCAATAGCGCTCATTCCTACAAGCGGCGGTGGGGAAGTGCGGTGTTATGAGTTTGCGTGTAAGAATGAGGACGGCGGAGATATAATGGTGTATATCAACGCCAAGAATTTAGATGTAGAGCAGGTTCAGATTCTTCTTAAAACCGACGGTGGAACACTTGTAAAATAAGTTGACTGTGACAGAAAAATGTGTTAAAAGTATTTTATGAAAAAGATTAAACACATTTTTGAACCAAACCCCCTTGCGTGCGGTCAGTCGGTAATTGCGATGATTACAGGTGAGGATGTTAAAAAAATAATAGAGCTTGCCGGAACCGACAGGGAAACGACGCTTTCCGACATGAAAAGTTTACTTTCTTATTTTGGATTTTACCTGTCTGGAGACAGAAAGCAGGCGTCAAATATCTCTGACATGCCCGATATGGCGCTTCTAAGCCTCGAAACGCCTAAATGCTGGCATTGGTCTTTGTATGTTGAAGGCTCCGTTTATGACCCTGAATATGGAGAACTTGACGATTTTCCGGTTTCAAACAGAAAATATTTTTGGGAAATTAAAGAGCGTTAAGAGTTGGAGCTTGCAGAATACTGCAGGCTCCTTTTTAACCAACCTCAAAACGCAAAAAATATACTCAATTTTGTGTTTTTTTCTTTACAAGCGCGATATTTTGTGTTATATTGACATATAATATTGTGCTTGAAGGTGGTCTTTACGAAGTTTACTAAAAATAGTTCGGGATATAATTGTACTGATAAATACACCGGCGGTTTCAGCCTTGGCGCCCAAAAGCGAAAAAGTGATATTTTAAGTTCAAAAAACACCGAGGAAATATACGAAATAAAAGGTAAGAAATATTATATCGGTTGTGATATGGGTTTAAGTGATATACCCGATACCCTTAATCCCGGAGATGCGGTTTTATTTGAGCGTGGCGGTCTTTGGCGAGTAGGAGAGCGAGAGAAGTTTTTTATCCCGGAGGGCGTTATTTTCGGCGCTTACGGTCAGGGTGAAAAGCCTAAATTTTACGGGTCATATAAAAACTATGCTGATAAATCCCTTTGGGAGAGTGACGGTGAAAACATTTGGCGCGTTCAGCTTCATGGCAGAAATGTAGGCTGTATCGCGTTTAACGAAACGGCTCTTTTAGGCGTTAAAAAGTGGCATTTTGAAGATTTAAAAGAAAACTATGATTTTTATTATAACGGCGAATCGGAGCAAATGTGGCTTTACTATGAGGGTGAGCCATGGAATGATTTTTACGATATAGAAATTTGCCAAAGAGGTAAAGTATTACAGTTAAATAATAATTCTACCGCGGATAATCTTTTCGTAGGTTATACCGGTTCTCACGCGATAACCGCCGACACACAGAGTGACGGTATCACGGTAACAAACTGCGAAATAGCTTATGTCGGAGGAGCTATGCAGTTTGGCGAGACCCGCTTTGGAAACGGTATAGAGCTTCAGCTCGGAGCCACCAACGCTATCATAAGGCATAACTATGTTCATCAGTGTTACGATGCCGGCATAACATTTCAGAGCTGGACCAGCGCCGGAGTAAGCTCACTTTATCATAATATAGATATTTCGGATAATTTAATTGAGTTTTGCGGATACGGAATTGAGTATTTTACTACGAGCGATGAACGGAATAAATTATACAGTGAATATGAGAATATAAGTATAGTTAATAATATAATAAGATTTTCAGGATATGAGTGGTCTTATTATCAAAGACCCGATAAATGGATGATATCTCATATCAGGGGCGGTCAATGGGCATGGCCCGATGATTGCAAGGGCTTCGTAATAAAAGATAATGTTTTTGATTGCTCGAGAGCGTCTGTTATATTCTGGTGGTGGCACGATGAAGAAAAGAACTTCATTCATCCCGAACCGCACAGAGGCCTTACGGTTGAGCACAATACATATTATCAGACAAAAACAGCCGATAGGCGTTGTATGCTTTATCATATAAACAAACCGGTTTACGCGGAAAATGAGCGGGAGTTTAAAGAAGCGGTAGAACTGTTTGATAAGTGTCCTGAAAAAACAGTCTGGTTGGAAAATATCTGACCGGGATTTTCAAAACGGCAAGCAGAAACAGATATACACCTGCAAAAGTCATATAGCTTTGCAGGTGTAAATTATATGAAAAAGCGGGAAAACACCTTTGGAGTAATATAATGAAAGCATTTCTAACGATTGATAAACAGCATAAAACCGGTGATATTGACAGGCGGCTTTTCGGCTCCTTCATTGAACATATCGGCCGCGCAGTGTATGGCGGTATCTATGAGCCTACACACCCCAATGCCGATAGGGACGGTTTCCGTCAGGATGTAGCAGGGCTAATACAGGAGCTCGGTGTTCCGGTGATACGCTATCCGGGAGGAAACTTCGTTTCAGGATACAATTGGGAAGACGGAACAGGTGATAAGTCGCTTCGTCCTAAACGAATGGAGCTTGCGTGGCAGTCTGTTGAAACGAATGAAGTCGGAATAGATGAATTTCAGAAATGGGCAACCGGTGTGGGCTCCGAGGTTATGATGGCTGTAAATCTCGGTACAAGAGGTGCAGAAGATGCACGAAACCTTGTTGAATACTGTAATGCCGAAACGCCTACACATTATGCCGAAATGCGGAGAAAAAACGGATTTGAAAAGCCCTTCGGCATAAAGCTGTGGTGTCTTGGAAACGAAATGGACGGTCCGTGGCAGATAGGTCACAAAACCGCTGACGAATACGCCCGCCTTGCTTGTGAAACATCAAAAATAATGAAATTGGTTGATGATAGCATTGAGCTTGTTGCTTGCGGCAGCTCACACCCCGGAATGCCTACATTCGGTATATGGGAGGAAACCGTACTTCGGCAGTGCTATGATTATATTGATTATCTGTCACTTCACAGTTATTACGGAAACCGTGATGATGATACCGAAACCTATCTCGGTTGCTCTCTTGATATGGACCGATTTATCAAGTCGGTCGGTGCAATATGCGACAAGGTGCAGGCTGAAAAGAAAACGGATAAAAAGATATTTCTTTCCTTTGATGAATGGAATGTTTGGTTTCACAGCAATGAACAGGATAAGCAAATACCTAAATGGCAGACGGCTCCTCCGCTGTTAGAGGATATTTATACGCTTGAAGACGCGCTTGTGGTAGGCTGCCTTCTCATTACACTTATGAAAAACTGTGACCGCGTAAAAATAGCTTGCCTTGCACAGCTTGTTAATGTAATAGCGCCGATTATGACCGAAAACGGCGGCAGGGTATGGAAACAGACAATATTTTATCCTTACCTTCATACATTGAAATACGGGCGCGGGGTTTTGCTCCGCACCGCCTTGAAGTGCGATACATACAGTACGGATAAAAAGCAGAATATCCCGTATATCGAGGCTTGCGCGGTGTTGAACGATTATACCGGCGAGGTAACGGTTTTTGCCGTAAACAGGTCGTTAAAATGCAATTGTAAACTTGTTTTAAATACAAACGGGATGAAAGCTGTTGAGCATATAACTCTTACGGCAGATAATATTAGAGCGGTAAATTCTGCTGACAGTGAAAGCGTATATCCGGTAGACAAATCTGTTGCGAACGGTATAGATCTTCCGCCGAAATCATGGAATGTGATTAGATTTGTGAGTGAATAGCCGGATTATGACAGCCGGTTGTTTGAAGATAATGCCGGATACCCTGTAACCGTATGTTAAATAAAGAACAGTATGCCTGTGCATACTGTTTTTTGTTTTAATGCTTGACTTTTCTCATCTGTATGCTATAATGAACATATAATCATTTGAACAATTATTCAAATGTTATTTGATTTTTGCTCAGGCGGTGGGGTATATGAATAATAAGCGATTTGAACCCGTAGAGATAAACGGTGAAGTTCATAAGGATTTAGTTGAAAGCATTTGTGCAGATATGCCTGATATTGATTTGCTGTATGATTTAGCCGAGCTTTACAGAATATTTGCTGATAGTACAAGAATAAGAATTTTATATGTGCTTTTTGAAAAAGAGGTTTGTGTTTGCGATATTGCCACAATTCTTAATATGACGGTGTCTGCCGTGTCGCACCAGTTAAGGGTACTTAGAAACGCCCATCTTGTGCGTTTTCGCCGGGAGGGAAAAACATGCTTTTATTCCCTTGCGGACGATCATGTTAAAACAATAATCGGTCAGGGCATTGAACATATAACAGAGGGGTGATAATAATGCGTGAGCATAAGTGGGATTTAATAAAAATATTACTTTCTGCCATTATTCTGATTTTCGGAGTAGTAGCTTCTACACTCGGATGGTTCAACTCAACTGTTAACATTATTATATTTGCTGCCGCATATATTCTGGCAGGTTATGAGGTTATTCTTGAATCTGTAAGAAACATACTAAAAGGCAAAATATTTGATGAAAACTTTCTTATGAGTATTGCAAGTATAGGCGCTTTTATAGTGGGTCAATATGGTGAAGCCGTATTTGTTATGCTGTTTTTCGGCATTGGTGAACTATTTGAGCATATTGCCGAGGACAGAAGCCGAAAGTCTATATCTGCTATTGCACAGATAAGACCTGATACTGCACGACTTATTACCGAAAGCGGTGAGGTTACGGTTTCGGCGGAAAGTATAAACATCGGTGATATAATTTCTGTAAATCCCGGTGAGATTATTCCGCTTGACGGTGTAATAGCCGACGGTGCATCATCGGTTAACACTTCCGCGATAACCGGTGAATCATTGCCTGTCGATGCGGCTGTCGGTGATAAGGTTTACAGCGGTTGCGTTAATTTATCCGGTGTGGTAAAAATAAGAGTAACCGAAGTATTTTCAAATTCTACGGCATCTAAAATACTTGAGCTTATAGAAAATTCAAATAAGAAAAAGGCTAATGCCGAAAGATTTATAACCCGATTTGCAAGATATTATACCCCGATAGTTGTAATTTTGGCGTTAATAGTTGCGGTAATACCGTCTATTATTACTAAAAACTATTCTGTTTGGATCTACAGAGCACTTATGTTTTTAGTTGTTTCCTGCCCTTGTGCATTAGTGGTTTCGGTGCCGCTTACTTATTTTGCCGGTATAGGCGGTGCGGCAAAAAAAGGAATTCTTATTAAGGGCGGCAGTGCGATAGAAGCTCTGTCCGGTGCAAAAATAATTGCTTTTGACAAGACCGGAACGCTTACTAAAGGTGATTTTTCCGTAGTGGCGGTTCATCCTGAAAAGATTGATGAAAAAACCCTTCTGATGATTGCCGCTGCAGCTGAATATAACAGTAATCATCCAATTTCGGTATCACTTAAAGCCGCTTATGGCAAGCTGCCTGATGATATAAAGATATCGTCACTAAAAGAAATTGCCGGAAAGGGTGTTAGCGCGCAAATCGGAGAAAAAAGTGTTCTTGTAGGTAATGATAAGCTGATGAGCGATAACAGTATAGTCTTTCATAGTTGTCACCATAGCGGTACAATAGTTCACGTTGCGGTAGACGGTGAGTATTATGGACATATTGTAATATCGGATTCTTTAAAGCCTCAGTCCAAATCTGCAATTTCAACACTCAAAGCAAGTGGTATTAAAACGGTTATGCTGACAGGTGACTGTGAGCACCGCGCGCTTGAGGTTGCAGATGAGCTGTGTATAGATGAATTCTATGCAAATCTATTGCCCGAGGATAAGATTAAAAGAGTGAATGTTTATGCCGCCGATAATAAGTTGGCTTTTGTAGGCGACGGCATTAATGATGCTCCTGTATTAGCCTCTTCTGATGTAGGAATTGCTATGGGGGCTCTCGGCAGTGACGCTGCGATTGAAGAAGCTGACATTGTAATTATGGATGATAATCCGGAAAAAATAGTGACCGCAAAAACCATATCTAAAAAAGTATCCGAGATTGTATGGCAAAATATATACTTTTCAATTGGCGTTAAGATGATTATACTTATTCTCTCGGTACTCGGCGTTTGTAATATGTGGGTAGCTTCTTTTGCCGATGTGGGAGTTCTCGTATTGGCTGTACTCAACAGCATTCGTGCAGCTATCAAATAATATTACATTTTTGAAAATATAATAATTTGTCTAATTTGAATAAAAAATCCACTGTGCAACGTGTTTTACGCAGTGGATTTTGTTTATTTTCACAAATTTGTTGCTTAAATATATTACTTATAGTACTTGCAATACTGCAAATAATATAGTATTATATTATAAGTGAAAAAATATTGGAGATGTGATTATGAATAATTACACAGTGGCAAAGCTCAAAAGTGAAATTGAGCGTAAACTCTCTCATAATTTCGGTGTTACACCTCAGCAGGCATCTGATGAGATTTTTTATAAGGCTTGTGCATTGGTGATAGTAGATATTATGCGTGAATGCCGGGCAGAATTCAGAGAGCGTGTTGATAAAACAGAAGCTAAAACCGTGTATTATCTCAGTATGGAATTTCTTATGGGTCGTTCCTTTAAGAATAACCTTTACAATCTCGGACTTACAGATACTATGCGTAAAGCTCTTGAGTCTTATAAAGTTAATCTCGATAGCCTTTATGAGCTTGAACCCGATGCAGGTCTCGGTAACGGCGGACTCGGCCGTTTAGCGGCTTGTTTTCTTGATGGGCTTGCTTACGGAGACTATTCGGCGATGGGATATTGCATAAGATATGAGCTTGGTATTTTCCGTCAAAAGCTTGTTGACGGTTGGCAAATGGAAATGCCTGATTTTTGGTTGCCCGGCGGTGAAGTGTGGCTTGAGGAGCGTCCGTCTGCAGCTGTAGATATTCATTTTGACGGTTATATTGACGACTGGTGGGATAACGGATATCACCATGTTGAGCATAAAAATTATAATAGTGTACGCGCTGTACCTTATGATTTAAAGGTTGCCGGTAAAGACGGTAAAACCATAGATGTTTTGCGCCTTTGGAGCGCAGAGTGCCGTGATTTTGATATGTCGGCATTCAATCAGGGCGATTATGTAAGAGCGCTTGAGCAGCGCGCTATGGCGGAATCTATTTCTAAAATTCTTTACCCTGCCGATAATCATATGGAGGGCAAGTCTTTAAGACTCCGTCAGCAGTACTTTTTGGTTTCGGCTTCAATTCAGGATATACTTGCGCGCCATATGCGCAGATATAGTACCCTTGATAATCTTCCGGATAAGGTTGCAATTCATATCAATGATACGCATCCTACACTTGCGATACCCGAGCTTATGCGTTTGCTTCTTGATGAATGTGGTTATTCGTGGGAAAAGGCTTGGGATATAATCGGACGCACATTTGCCTATACAAATCATACGATTATGTCTGAAGCACTTGAATGTTGGCAAATAGATCTGTTCCGCGAGAGATTACCGAGAATTTACCAGATAGTTGAGGAAATCGACCGCCGCTATCGTGAAGAAATAATCAGTAAAACCGGAGATTTCGGACTTGCTGAGCGCACTGCTATTATTCAAAACGGAGTTGTCAGAATGGCAAATCTTTGCGTTGTGGCATGCCATAGTGTAAACGGTGTATCAAAGCTTCACAGTGGCATTATTACAGATGAACTGTTTAATGACTATTATCGTTTGACTCCGGAGAAGTTTACAAATGTTACAAACGGTATAGCTCACAGGCGTTGGTTATGTCAAGCAAATCCGGAACTATCGGCTCTTATTACCGATCTTATAGGAAACGGTTTTATAAAAGATGCTTCTAAGCTTAGCGGTCTTAATAGTTTTGTTGACGATAAGTCGGTACTTAACAGACTTGATGAGATTAAGCATAATAATAAAGTGCGTCTTGCCAATTATGTAAAAGCAAACTGTAATATGACATTTGACCCGGACAGTATCGTTGATATGCAGGTTAAAAGGCTTCATGAATATAAGCGTCAGCATATGAACGCACTTCATATAATAAGTGATTATTTGTATTTAAAGGATAATCCCAATGCTTCGTTTATTCCCAAAACCTATATTTTCGGGGCAAAGGCGGCGCCGGGGTATGCTTTTGCAAAAGAGATTATTCAGATGATTTATAAGCTTTCAGAGGTTATAAATAATGATAGCACCGTAAACGATAAAATGAAGGTGCTTTTCCTTGAGGATTACAGGGTAACTCTTGCTGAGCTTATGATTCCGGCGGCTGAGATCAGCGAACAGATATCCTTAGCTTCTACCGAGGCCAGTGGTACGAGTAATATGAAATTTATGATGAATGGTGCTGTCACACTCGGTACAGAAGACGGTGCCAATGTAGAGATACATTCAGCTGTGGGCGATGATAACATTCTCATTTTCGGTATGCGTACACCTGAAGTGCTTCAGATAGGTAAGCAGGGTTATTCTCCAATGCAGTATTATAATAATAATGCCGATTTGCGGTCTGCGCTTGACTTTATCGGTTCAGGCTTTGGCGGAATGCGCTTTGACAATATATATAATGTTCTTAAAAATGTAGATCATTATATGGCACTTGCCGATTTCGCGGATTACTGTGCCGCCCAAAAGAGGGCCAGTGAACTTTATGCCCATAGGGACAAATGGAATAAGATGTCACTTGTAAATATCGCCTCTTCCGGTATGTTTGCGGCTGACAGATCAATAAAAGATTATGCCGAAAATATATGGGGAATTAAACCGGTGAAATAAAACATATATAGCAGTGCTATTTAATAAGACCTAAAAAAACAAGGCTTTACGCCTTGTTTTTTTAGGTCTTAAAATAAATATTTTTATCCTTAACATACGCAAACGGTCCGGCTTCAATGAGCTCTTTTTTTCCGTTCGGTAAATCTCTTAAGGTTTTAGGAGAAATAAATTTATCCGTTCTGCCTATAATACAGTTTCCGTCTATTAAAGGCACTATAATAAATAGCTTGAATTCATCCGCGTCTTTAAGAGTTATATGTAATTGCTCTTTTTTGTGCATAACCTTAAATTTCCGGCTAAAATGCTCATATACTGCAAATTCTTCGCCTTTAATGCCCTCTATATCGTCAGGGCTTATTGAACCGTCGCAACTGCTTTCGTCGGTTTTAAGATTAAATGCGGCGATAACACCGGCATTACCGCAAATGTTCTGCAATTTGAATATTTGCTTTGCGGTTGTGGGGTTAACCGTCAGGCAGTCACGCGTAGGCGTTGCGGGGCGGTCACAGCGGAGAATTCTGCCGTCAGACAGAATTAACGGCATTATTATATCCTTAATACTTCTGTTGAGCTTATCGCTTACATATATCGGGCCGCCGCTTACAGCTCTAATAACACTGTTTTTAAGCGCTTGTCCGTCATCAGTCCACCACATATCCCAATCCTCGTGGTAAAACTGACCTTGCACAAGAGAATTATAAGAGCACTGCAAGATATGCTTTGAAAACCACTCTCTGTTTTCGGGCTGGAAATCATCGCTGCAACGGGAAACGGGACTATCAGTGCGGCTGAACATATCCTCACTCGCCATACCCATACAGTTTATCATTACATTATTAAACCGTTCTTTTACCGATTTTTCGATTGCCGAGTGGAAACTCTTTGCAACAAATCCTACACTGTCAAATTTCTTATAATACCTTCGAGTCATACTCTGATTATCTATCTTTACGAAATCAATACCGCTGTCTTTGAGATAATCGTGAAAGGCGGAATAAAAATTATAGGCTTTATCCTGCATGTATGACGGTATAAGATATCCGCATTCTGTAGTTAAAAGATTTTCTTTTTGTGCCTTTGCTATGGGACCGTTTTCGGTAATTCCCGCCCAGTAGCCGGTGGTAGGATGCCAAATGCCTACCTCCATACCGTATTCTTTGATTTTGTCAACTGTCTTTTTAAGGCCTTTTGGGAAACGGATGGGGTCTGCCGCAAAATCATAAAGGGTAGAGGAGTGCATAAGGCTGAACATATCTTCACGGGTTTTATACTCAGCGCCGTAAAACTCGTGTACTTCGCCCCACATATCATCTATTATCATCCATTTTACAGGAATATTTTTCTTTTTAAATTCCTCGCATTTGTTTATAAGGTTATCTTCGCTGACACGGATTTCAAATGCATCCCAACTGCACCAACCGAGATACTCGAAAATTTCCGGGTATTCGCGCTCAAAAATAGTTTTAAGCCCGGCTTTTAAATATTTAGCCGCCTTTTCGGAAACTCGGCTTAAAAGCTCGTAAGGGTTATAGCCTTCCGCCCAGGCAAATGCCGGAGCAAGGCAGGCGCTAAGTTTTTCACACCAGGAAAAGAGCTTGGCTTCACCGCCGCGCTCGGTGCCGCAGAGCACACATTTATAATCCTTTGAAACAAGCGGAAGTATAGCGCCCCAAGTGCCATCTGTTTTTTTATAAATAAGGCACTGAGTGTCATTCGGTAAGTCCTTTAAAAAATTGCCGAAAAACGGGCGGCACCAAAACTCTTTATAGCGGTAATCCGAAACATAGCTTTCTATGTTTTGCGGCTCGAATACAAAGGAGGCTGCAAGCTCACTGTCTAAAACGCTGTCACACTCACCGCTTACACTTACTATATGTATATCCTCAAATATTTTGTCATAAACGCGTACATTATCAAAATGCTTTTTACCGTCTGCCGTTTGCAGATAAGCGCCGTTTAATTTCATACTGTCCTCCGGGGAAATATCATTCGTTTGTTTTTACAAATAATTTGAATACCGAAAGTAAAAATACCGATAGTATTAAACTGCCTAAAATATCGGTAAACCAATGCACGCCTGATAAAAGCCTGCCTACTACGGTAATTGTGGCAATTGCGGCACAAAGGGAAATAAGTATCTGCCGCAGTAATTTATTCTTTATATACTTTTTAATAAGCATTATCATGCTTACCGTAACCGTTACTGAAAGTAAGCTGTGGGATGAGGGGAACGAGGATTCAAGTACCGTTTCCCCCGGGGCGAGGATAGGGCGCAGGTTCAGGGTTATTTTATCGGATATCACATAGATAATACCGAGCACAACATAAAGTACACCTACCGCATAAATTTCACCGTCAACCTTTAAAAAGCTCTTGCGCTTTATAAGCTGTATAAGCCCCAAAATTACAAAAACAAAGCCGGAAGCTATGGCTGTATATCCTGTGGCTTCTGTAATATAAAACCATATTTTACTGCTGCCTGTGAGATTATGTACAGCGCCGTTTAAATGAGATAATCCGACCTCTACTGAGTTTGGACCTGTAGCCGCAACATCAACGGTTTTTAAGATGATGACCAGTATAATAAATAATAAAGCTGAGCATACCGGTAATAAATAATTTTGTTTTTGTTTCATAATATCAGTCCTTTTAGATTTTTAGTTTTTAGTTTTCAGTTCAAGTTCAATGCTGAAAAAGCCGTTTGAAATGAAAGAGGGCGCCAAAACGCCATAATGAACGGTGATTTCCTCGCCGTCCTCAAAAATGAATGTAAGAGTTTTATCCTCAGAGTTTAACTTATTTTTCGGGAGATTATTCCACGCAAGAAGCCCTGTGTTTTCAATAGCCGATTTTATGGCTGATATTGTATCCTTATCAACTGTTTTTTCGCTTTGGAAAACATCATCTCCGTAGTTTGAGGTTTTTTTATTTGTACCGGTGCCTTCGGCGTTAAGGGTGAGGGTTGCATCAACGCAGCTATCCTTTCCGGTGCTTAAAAACCGTATCTTTTGAAGCGTTGATATATCCGGCAAATCAACTCTTTCTCTGTTTAAGTATTCATTGAAAATGACTACTATTTCATAGCAGGCATCACCGGATATTACGGGCGACTGATTATCGGAAATGCTTATTCTCTCTTCGCTTGAATACCTGATATCCACACTGCCGCCGAAGTTCTCAGGCAGTCCGTGAGTGGTTGAATGATAACCGTTCTGCTTTGCAATATCATATTTTAAAACCAAACGGTTAAGCTCTGAAAATATATCATCGGATATAAGCGCCCAAGAGCAGTTTCTCTCATTATCAATATATTTTATTGTTTCGAGGTAAATAAAATTACCGTCATCACCCTTTGCCGCAAAGGCGTGAAAGTCTTTTATATATCCGTCGCCGTAGCCTACTCTTGAAGATATATCGAAAAAAATCATATTCTCCGATTTAATTTCTTTCGGCGCGGAAGTATCAATAGTGGCATCGGTGCCGCCGCAGGTATTAGGCTTAGTTTGTTTAAGTATAACAATATTGCCGTTTTTATTGTTTTTATTAAAAATACGCATACTGCCTCCTTATAATTCGAGCCGCATATAGATTACCTCTTGGTAGCCGGAGAATTTTGATTTAAAGCCTTTCGGATTTCGCCCGAATTCTGCAAATCCGGCTTTTTTATATAGATTTATTGCATTTGTATTTTCTGAAACAACATTAAGCTCTAATTGTGAGTATCCCGCTTTTTTTGCACACTCTATGCAAGCCGCGGTAAGTGCGGTACCTATACCGAGCCCCCAATACTCTTTATCAACGCTTATTCCGAACTCAGCCCGGTGAGATAGCTTATACTGACTGCCGATAAGCTCAATTCCGGCACTGCCTACTACTTTTTCACCAACAACTGCCAAAATTTCAATTTCTCTTTCACTCTCAGATTTTTCTTTTAAATACTTGCGTTCGTCTTCCTCGGTGAATTTGATTTCATCGGGGTAACTCAGCAGATAATCGGTTTGTGTATGGGTAAGGGTAAATACATCAAGCACGGCTTTTGCATCGCTTTCCGCAGCGCTTCTTAGTGTGCACAATCTTCCGTCTTTAAGGGTGACGGTTTTTAAATATTTCATTATTCTCCCAATCTTTCTTAGTAAGATAATTGTAATGCTCTGTTCTTATATCTTTCATAGGACTGCAAGGCTTATCCTTTTCTGTATGATGATAAATAAAACCGCATTTTTCCTGAACTCGTTTTGATTTTTCGTTTCCGTCATAGTATCCGCACCAAAGTGCAGAGAGCTTTAAATCCGTAAATGCACGGTGTATTACCGCCCTGACGGCTTCGGGTATATATCCGTTACCCCAAAAGGGCACACCTATCCAAAAGCCCAACTCCATTTCCGAGGGGTTTATATATGATTCGTCGCAGGCGGGCTTTTTAAGACCAATACACCCGATAGCGCGATTATCCTCTTTCAGGCATACGGCATAGGTTTCGGGTGCATTTAATACATTTTTTATGATGTCCCGGCTTTCCTCTATGCTTTTATGCACCGGCCACCCTGCGGCAGGGCCGACGGCGGGGTCTTTCGCATATTCATATAAGCTCTCGGCATCGCTTTCTGCCCATCTTCTTAAAATCAGCCTATCAGTATAAATAATCATAAATTTACCCTTGCTTTATCTTTAAGTTTATTTCCTCTTCGGCGGATTTTATGATATTTTCGGTGTCGGCGCCGTCAATATCCAGCCCTTCGGCTTTTATATATACCGCGTCTTTTATGCCAAATAAATCACTGAAAAGTTGTTTTATATAATGGTATCCATAGTCTGTTTCAGGTATAAATCCGCCGGCGGTTGTGATGTATATTAACCTTTTTGCCTTGCATAAGCTTTCTGGAATACCGTTTTCGTTATATCGGAAAGTAAGCCCGTTTACGCAAATAGATTCAATATAGCATTTTAAAATTGCCGGGAAGGACATATCCCAATAAGGCGCGGCAATAAGTATTTCGTCCGCATTTTTAAACTGCTTGGCAAAACGGAACATACTATCCGAAAAATCGGATTTTTCTATATACCGTTCACGCCTTAAAAGATTTTTATAATTTAACGGTTTCGGATTTTCCGAAAATAAATCAAGCCTTTCAAACGGGTTGCCGTTTACATTAAGTGCGGTTTTAGCGAGCCTTAATGTTCTCGAAGTCGGTCTTGCACAGGCGTTAATAAATAAAGTGATTTGATTGCTTTCGGCTAAACCCTGCTTAGAGGTGTAACTCTTACTGTCGCTTGAAGTATAAAGCAGGAATGTAATAATAATCAACACATAGCATATGGTTTTAGGAAGCATAAGCATACCGAGTATCGGCAATAATCCTGCGCCTACCGCTACGGGAATATAGAAAATGAACGAAAGTGTAACATATAGCCATATAAAGCTAAACAGCCTGATTTTTTGCCTGCTTTTATAAAACAGAATTACTATAATCACACCGAGTGCGGTGAATGGTACATTTTGGATTATACCCCATAGCATATTTGAATTGTTTTTAAGCCACCCGTTTTGCGGAAACAGGCAAAGGGCAATGCGTAAAAAGAACATAGTCCAGATAAGCACCTTTGTTTGCTTTTGCTGCGGCTCACCGTACAAATCTTTCCATATATAGTACATAAGGACATAAAACACCGTCATAGTTACAGATGTTATGAGCTTGCCTATACCAAGAGCCGCAGTCAGATTAGCATCAGAAAAGTACTTTATTACGCGCGGCACTAAATGAAAAGCATCGCCAATGCCGAGTATGAGGGTTGCAATTCCCATTTTCTTTGTGACATCGGATTGTGATAATAAAAGCATAACAATACCGCAGATAATCGCCGTCAAAAGATAGAGTATATCAAAACTTGATTCACCGTATTTCAAAAAAACATCTCCTTATTTCTTTTTGTCGGGCAGTTCATCATACATTTTTTCGAGCAGTTCTTTTAAAAACTCTTTATCTTCAATATTATCCGCGAGAAGCATTTCCTTTGCGCCCTCATACGGAAGCTCCTTTTTTGCATTAGGCATAAGTAAAAGAGCCGTTTTTACAGGCTTTATAAGAAATCTGTCATCATAAATTCCGCCGATTATCTTCCCGCGATAGTATATTATATATTCGCCCATCATCGCGCGGTATGAAACGCCGTCGAGTAAAGACAACTGGTCTAATATAAAATTTAAATATTCCTTGCTTGATGCCATAATAACTCCAATCTTAATTTTATCTTTACTATTTTAACACATTGAGTTATACTCAAAATGAAGAGAAAACAATATTAAGGGGTAGAAGCGTATGAAAAAAGAGTTCTATTATCCGTCAAAAGACGGGCTGACTCAAATACACGCAATCGAGTGGATTCCCGAAACGCAGGTGCGCGGTATTCTTCAAATTGCTCACGGTATGGTTGAGTTTATTGACCGATATGACCGCTTTGCGGCATTTATGGCTGCTCAGGGCTTTTATGTTGTGGGTAACGATCACCTCGGTCACGGGAAATCCGTAACGGATGAATCACAGCTTGGCTATTTTGCCAAGCACGACGGTAACTTTTGCGTTCTTAGTGATATGTATAAACTTCGCGAAGATACAAGAGCGAAATATCCGGATGTTCCGTATTTTCTGCTCGGTCACAGTATGGGCTCGTTTTTAGCTCGTCAGTTCATCGAAAAGTACGGCGAGGGCCTTTCCGGCGCTATTATTATGGGAACCGGTTATCAGCCTATGGCTACGCTGGATTTGGGAATTGCACTTACTGCCGTTTTTAATAAGTTAATGGGCGGTCATTACCGCAGTACTACAATAAACAATATGGCGTTAGGTGCATATAACGCTTCTTTTGAACCGGCAAGAACTAAAAACGATTGGCTTACTAAGGATGGAAAAATAGTTGACGCCTACACCGCAAATCCGCTTAATCAGTTTATCTTTACAGTAAACGGATATTATAATCTCTTCCGCGGTATGCGTTATGCACAACGAAAAGTAAACCTTGATAAAATCCCAAAGGATTTGCCGATACTTGTTATATCCGGTCAAAACGACCCGGTCGGCGAATTCGGAAAGGGACCTAAGATTATAGCCAAAACATACCGCGAAACAGGCATTAAGGATGTAACCTTGAAGCTGTTCCCCGATGACCGCCACGAGATATTAAACGAACTCGATCGGCAAGCGGTGGATAGGTATATTTTAGAGTGGATAGAACCGCGTATGTAAGAATATGTTTTGCCTTAGTACTAATCTGAATTACAGATTAAGTGCTAAGGCTTTTTTTAATTTCTGTAACGCTTGTTTCCGAGGACAGAATAATGTTCCTCTTTTTTGGCGTACATCATCTCGTCAGACTCTTTAATCATTTCTTCAATCGGCTTTGTTCCGTCAGGCGAGTGGCTGTAACCTATAGCGCAACTGTATTTAGTACCCGAAACATTTCTTTTGATACGCTCTGCAAGATGTATTGTTTCCGTTTCACTCGTTCGCTTGCAGATAATTGCAAATTCGTCGCCGCCTATTCTGTAAATAAGCTCTTTTGGCTTTGTGGCACGCATAAAGCAAAGAGCGAGAGTTTCCAAAGCCTCATCTCCTGCCGCGTGTCCCTTTTTATCGTTAATCTCTTTAAGTCCGTTCATATCGATTGACAAAACGGATGTTATGTTTTTTGAATTATCACTGATTGCCGCATCAAAAGCCTGACGGTTAAGAAGCCCCGTAAGTGAATCCTTCTTTGTAAGTTGAACTATTGAAAAATCGAAATAGACAAATAAGGCGATAGCAATAGTGGGGCAGAATA
>CACXEV010000023.1 GCA_902766755.1 Oscillospiraceae bacterium
CGATAAAGCCTTATGTGCCGCAAAAACCTGTGCTTCAAGCCCCTTAACATCATTTTCTCTTATAAAACTTTTAGCGTAATCGCTATTGAATTTAAGTCCCACTTCTTTTACGCCTCCAAAATCTTTGTACTTTCATTTTACATTATCCGCAAGTCTTTTTCAAGGGTAAATATAAATATTTTTAAAAAGTATAGCTATATAGTTATCAAGCAGTAAACAAGCCTCTTATCATAAGGGCAAAAGCGCGCGGAAAATTCATCTTTTTTACGCTCTTTGTCGCAATTATATCTATATTTCCTATTATGTCATCGCCGGAGAAAACTTTTATTTCTCCTATTTTATCACCCTTTTTAATCGGTGCCGGAACAGATTCCGGCAGTTCTGCTTCCTGCGTGGTATTGGCGCTTTCACTCTTTTTAAGCAGCATTTCTATTTCGCCGGCAGCAGACAGCGGCACAAATTTTTCCTCTCCTCCGGTTACCTTTATTTTGGTACCGCCTTTAAAATCCGGCTTGATTTTGGCAACAGAGTAGTTGGCAAATCCGTAATCAAGCAGTTTTTTAGCACCCTCGAAGCGATCGGGCGAAGTCTCGCCGCCCATTATTACCGCGACAAGCTCCATATCCCCGCGTTTAGCCGTTGCGGCAAGGCAATATCCGGCGGTAGATGTGGTGCCGGTTTTAAGACCTGTAGTCCCCTCATAAAACCGTACAAGCTTGTTTGTGTTTACAAGCTCGCTTTCACCGCCGCGCAATGTATCCATCCAAACGGTAGAGTAGTTTTTAATAAGCGGATGACGAAGCAACTCCGCCGACATCCTCGCAACATCCGCCGCGGTACTTATATGACCCTCGGCGTCAAGTCCCGTAGCGTTTTTAAAGACGGTCCCTGTCATACCGAGCTTTTGCGCCTTTTCGTTCATAAGCGCAACAAAGCCTTCCTCACTACCTGCTACCGCTTCAGCCAGTGCCACGGTAGCGTCGTTTGCAGAGGCTATGACAGTGGCTTTTAAGAGGTCGTCAACCGTCATACCCTCTCCCACTTTAAGCCATATCTGTGAGCCGCCCATACTTGCGGCGTGTTCGCTCGTGCTTATTACGTCCTCAAGCTTTAATGTGCCGCTGTCTATTGCCTCCATAATAAGTATGAGCGACATTATTTTGGTAATTGAAGCCGGCGGCAGCGGCTCATCCGCGTTTGACTCATAAAGCACGGTAAGCGTATCCGGTTCTAAAAGTATAGCCGAGCGCGCTTTTATATCGAGCACCGTGCCGACGGGCGCTTCTACGCTGTCACTCGACATCGGCACCGCCACATCCGATATATCGCACTCGCTTGACACTGTTTTTGCACTGCATACCGGTGAAAAAACAATTACCGTACATAAGACTAAGCATAACAAAAATCTGTAAATTTTCATAAAAATTCCCCTCTCACACAATGTTTATGCGAGAGGGGATGAAAACATCACAAATCGTAAATAATCATAAGAGTTCCGTTATCAACGGAAATATCAGCCTTCTCACCGATAAACGAGTTGCTGACGCCTAAAGGAAAAAACGGATCAAGCTCTGCATTTTCAAGGCAATATGACAATCCTTTTATATTTACGCCTTTAGCTTTTCCACCAAAAGCAAAAACTGAACATCTGCCTTTACCGTTTAACCTGATACCACTATTTGTTATGCAAACCGCCGCTTGATAATCACCGAAAAGGTATGCCCTGCCGCCTTTTTTTGAAACGGCACAACATATCTGCAAATTGGCAACGGTATGGTCCGTTTTTCCGCCGAAAGCACCGTAAATCCAAAATTCTTTAAAGCCCTTTTCAAGCGCCCAATCTATCGCATAACCGACATCGGTTTTATCTTTTCTTACCGGGAGCTTTATTACCTCGCCCTCAGGCACAAAGCCGAGCGAGTCAAAATCCCCTATAATTACATCGGGTTTGATGTCAAACTTTTCAAGCGTTAAAACGCCCTTATCCGCGGCAATTATCAAATCGTCCTGTTTTGGAAACGAAACAAGTTTGTCCACCGGCAGAGCTCCGAAAACTAAACATCTTTTCATAATAATTTAATTTTATTAAAAATACCGGTTTTCGACAAAATGAAGACAACTACACAAGTTATCACCAGTTCAGGCAGCATATAAAATCCATTATAGCAGATGGAATAAAGTATCGGTCTGCCCACAAAAGTCTTTCCGAAAAAGGCAAACTGTTCAAAATTGGCAAAAATTATATACCCCGAGGCAAAATGGCTCAAAAATCTTAATGTCATTGCAAGCACGGTGCCGCATATCAAAGACCCTGTATTTTTTGAACCGAATATTCCGGCTATACCGAGAACGGTATATGCAACCACATAATCAAGCGCGATACATCCTGCAAGTTGCCCTCCGGAAAGTCCCCATCCTAAAAGCCCGTCGGATGCTATTCCCAGAATAAGCTGAATAAGCGAATAAGCAAAAGCTCCACCAAAGCCCCATCCGATTCCAAGCGTTATGGAAACAACGATTATCGGAAGCATTGAAATCAGCGTAACAGAGCCGCCCAGCGGCATTTGTATTACTTTTATCATACTAAGTACCGTTGCAAGAGCTACCATAATTGCAGTAAATGTGAGTTTTTTTAATTGTTTGTTCATTTTAATTCCCTCCAACATAAATAAAAACGCAACCCCTTCGGATTGCGTAAAAAGGCAGAAGATATTTCCCTCCGTCGGCATTATCCGAATCAGGTTACAGGTCAGCGCCATAGACCTTATAAAAGTCGGGCGCCCTCTCAGCCGGAGTTTCATCCAGCTCCCTTTTGTGCCTCTTATTATAACACTATTTTGTGGCTTGTCAAGTACCAAAATACAAGGTATTGAAAGCCCTGAAAAAGTGCTTGACAATTGCGATTTGCTATGATAGAATAGTCAAGCCGCATATTGCGGGCTTTTAAGTTGCGCCTGTTTTTGGTGCACGCCCGAGGTAGCGAGACTGTTAATATCAGGTAGGTGTAAAGAAATGTACGCAATTATCGAAACAGGCGGAAAGCAGTACCGTGTACAGAGCGGTGACATTATATATGTTGAAAAGCTGAACGCCGAGGTGGACGAGGAAGTCACCTTTGACAAGGTCGTTGCCGTAAGCAACAAAACGCTTAAGGTCGGCAAGCCCTATGTTAAGGACGCTTTTGTTAAAGGCACCGTTCTTAAAAACGGTAAGGGTAAAAAGGTAACCGTATTTACCTATAAGCCGAAAAAAAGCAGTTCACGCAAAATGGGTCACAGACAACCATACTCAAAAGTACAGATCGGTGAGATCGGTTAAGGCTTTATGACTAAAGCAAAATTTTGGGTAAGCGGCGGTGTTGTCGGATTTTCGATAGAAGGACACAGTACCGAAAACGCGCAGGACGATGAGGGCAGAATAGTTTGCTCGGCAGTATCCAGTGCGGCGTATATGGCGGCAAACACCATAACCGATATAATCGGAGACGGTGCGGCGGCTGATGTGCGGGACGGATATATGCGTTTTGAAGTTGAAAACCCGTCAGACAGTACCAAAGCGGTACTTGAAGGCTTGAAGCTTCATTTAATTGAGCTTTCAAAGCAGTACGGAAAACGACTAATTATTACGGAGGTGTAAGTAATGTTAAAGATTAATATCGGGCTTTTCGCTCATAAAAAAGGTATGGGCTCGACCAAGAACGGTCGTGATAGTGAAGCAAAAAGGCTTGGCGTTAAGCGCGCTGACGGTCAGTTTGTTTTAGCAGGCAACATTTTAGTTCGCCAGAGAGGCACACATATCCATGCCGGAAATAATGTCGGCCGCGGTTCGGACGATACGCTGTTTGCACTGATTGACGGCAAAGTTAAATTTGAAAGGTTTGGAAAAGACCGCAAACAGGTTAGTATCTACGCTGTAGAGCAATAATTCAAAAGCCGGGCGAAATTCGCCCGGCTTTTAAGATACTATACAACAGGTGATAATATGATAGAATGTCATGTTTGTTTTAATTTATGCACAGATGATGCCGAGCTTTGCCCGGTTTGCGGCGCTGAGCTGAGGAATGACGCGCAAGAAGCAAGGGAAGTTGAGCCTCTTAGCGCAGAAACAAATGATAGCGCAACCGAAATTATAAAAAATCCGGTTTTAGCGGTGAGCGCGGACAGTCCGGTTACAGCCGAAATTTTCAAGGATATACTTAAAGAAAACAGAATTGCTTTCAGTATTGATGAGAAAGGCGATTTTTTACACACCGGCTTTGGAGGCGGTTTTTTCGCCATAGATATTTATGTTGACGAAAAAAATCTTGATTTTGCCAAAGACCTTTACAGAAATCTTACGGAAAACGAGTTTGAGTTCGAGGATTTTGACGACCTCGACAGTGCAGACGGAGAATAATTATGTTTGTTGATATAGCAAAAATACATCTGAAAGCCGGAAACGGCGGTGACGGGGCGGTATCCTTCCACCGCGAAAAATATGTTGCCGCAGGCGGACCTGACGGCGGCGACGGCGGAAGAGGCGGTAATATTATTTTTGTTGCCGATAAAAACCTTTCAACCCTTGCCGATTTCAGATACAAGCGCAAATATGCCGCTCATCCCGGCGAAAACGGCAGAGGCGGCAGATGCTCGGGCAAAAGCGCCGATGACCTTATTATTCGTGTTCCCGAGGGCACTGTTATCAAAGAAACCGAAACCGGCAGAATAATAGCCGATATTACCGATACTCCCGTTGTTATTGCAAAAGGCGGAAACGGTGGATGGGGCAACACACATTTTGCCACTGCCACAAGGCAGGTGCCCCGTTTTGCAAAAAGAGGGGCAGAGGGCGAAGAGCTTGATGTAACACTCGAATTAAAGCTTCTTGCGGATGTGGGACTTATCGGCTTTCCGAATGTGGGCAAATCCACACTTATATCGGTAGTAAGCGAGGCGAAGCCTAAAATTGCGAATTACCATTTTACAACACTTACTCCGGTGCTTGGTGTGGTACGCTTGGGCGAAGGCTCATCCTTTGTAATGGCGGATATACCGGGACTGATAGAGGGTGCCGGCGAGGGTGTGGGCCTCGGCCATGAGTTTTTAAGGCATGTTGACCGATGCAGACTGCTTCTTCATGTAATAGATATTTCCGGCAGCGAAGGCAGGGACCCGATAGAAGATTTTAACAAAATAAATCACGAGCTTTCGGTTTACAGTAAGGAGCTTGGCGCCCGTCCTCAGATAATTGTAGGCAACAAGTGTGACCTTTGCGATGAGGAACGGATAGAAGAAATCCGCAAATATTTTGAGGACAAAGGCTATGCTTTCTTCCCCATAATGGCGGCAATAGCCGAGGGAACACGCGAGCTTATAAACTATGTTGCCGCAACGCTTCAAAAGTTACCCCCGATAAAGCGGTTTGAAGCAGAACCGAAGCCCAAAGAAGATTATCTTAAACCAAAGGAGCGATCATTTAATATCCGCGTATGTGACGGTGTTTATATCGTGGAAAACGCCCCCTGGCTTTTAAATGTTATGAATGATATAAACCCGGAAGATTACGAATCGCTTCAGTATTTTGAACGCGTGCTTCGATCGTCAGGTATAATTGATGCCCTCAAAAACAGCGGCATTAAAGAGGGCGACACAGTAAGCGTTTACGATGTTGAATTTGACTATGTAGAGTAGGTATGGTATGAACAGTATAAATCTTTTAAGCCCTTCTGTTTTGGCATTTGTGGGCGATGCGGTATATTCCCTGCTCGTAAGAACATATCTTGCCGATAAAAGCAGACCTTCGGGCGAGCTTCACAATATGGCGGTGGAATTTGTTAAAGCTCCCGCCCAAGCGGCGGCTTTTAAAAAAATAGAAGCGATTTTAAGTGAAGAAGAGCTTTCTGTTTTTAAAAGAGGCAGAAATTTCCACACTTCAAGCACGCCTAAATCCTCAACCGGTGCCGATTATCATACCGCGACGGGTCTTGAATGTGTATTCGGATTTTTACATCTTTCAGGCAAAAATGACCGGATAGAAGAATTGTTCAGTATAATTATTACAGATTAGTTTTTAAGGTGAATTATGATGTTTGATTTACACGACAGCGTAAGCAAAGCCGATTTAAAGGGTAAAGTGATTTTTTGGGATATGGACGGCACCTTAGCCCCTTTTCGATTTAACGGTCATATCAGGGATTTAGAGGGGTCCCGTCACAGTGTTTCAATGAAGGAAATACAAGACGGTATTTACTTTGAGAGAACGCCATCAAGGTTTATGCAAAGAGTAATAAGCGACTGCGAGGCAAAGGAAAACATTATAATTACCCACTGCCACTGTGACCGTGAGGTTGAGGACAAGCATAGGTGGCTTGACCGCAATTTCCCTATGATTAAGGTGCGGTTTGTTATTGATGAAAACATATCAAAGACCGACACAATGCTTGATTACTGCAAAAAAAGCAACATACCACTTAAAAATGTTGCTTTTATAGACGATAGTCTGCACTTTTTAAAAGAAGCGGAAAGTATGGGCATACCGTGCTGGCATATCAGCAGTTTGTTGGACTATTTTGAATAATACATAGAAAATTAAATGATACGGCGAGAAATCTCTCCGTATCATTTAATTTTTTTCAACAGCCTTTTAAATCTGTTTCGCACTGATTTCCAATCATATTGCGGGAAGCAGTATAGGTAATAATCACATTCATCACAACAACACTCGTATTCCGGATGTTCGCCGTTCCCCAAGCATTTCTTGCCTTGCCTACTAGGCGTCAGCGGTATTCCTGTTACATCAACAATTTGTTTTTTTCTCATATTTTTACCTCAAAATAAAAAAGCACACCCCGAAGGATGTGCCGAAAAAGTGTTTCCCCCGGTAGGTGCGACCCCAACCATTCCACTGTGGGATTAAGGAAAAACACCTTTTACCAAGGTATTTTTCCACAGTGGAACATAGTTATTCAGTTGAGGTCGCACACTCATTTTACCACATTAAAATAAAAATGTAAAGCAAACATTCAAAATTGAAAGCCTGTAGCTATTTTGCCACAGGCTTTTGCTTTGTAATCAACCATTTTCGAGGGTTGTTTTCAATATATTCCCAAATTTCATTATAATCTTGCTGATTGCGGATTATATGGTCATAATATGACCGTTGCCAAATATTATTTCCATATTCTTTATTGCTAAACCTCTTAAAGGTGCTCACAAATTTTGCAACATCTGAATTTCTGCTATTGGTACCCGTAGGGGCAGGCGTCCCCGCCTGCCCGTTTTTGACCGATATAATTAAATGTATGTGGTCGGGCATAATCACATATTTATCAACCGAAATATCATTATAAAAATCGTTTAATTGCTTTATATATTTGTATGCAATTTCTCCGTGTTTCAATAATTGTATCTTCGGGCAGTCGAGGACGCCTGCCCCTACGATTTCTGATAATATTTTCTTACGGTCTTTTACACATATCGTTATAAAATACACGCCCCGGTTGTAATTAAAACTCTCCAACCGATTTTTCCGCCTTTGCGGCAAGCTGATTTTATCAGTCACAGCATTCGTCTTTTTTGGGTGGCGGTGTCGGCTTTTTTGCCTCTTTGGTCACATCACCGAGACCGGTGGTTTCGGTAAAAATAGTGTTGTTTGTAACGGCGTTTACCGCATCCGTCGGAATAATGAGCTTTGCGGCAGTACCGTTTGAAAGCTCAACTAAAGCCTCATATTTTTTAAGCTCCAAAACGGCGGCGTCAACACCTGCTTCTTTGAGGGCGCGAAGTCCGTCCGCCTCGGCTTTTTTGGAAAGATAAATGGCCTTTGCCTCACCTTCGGCACGTGCAATACGGGCATCCCTCTCACCTTCTGCGGCAAGTATCATAGCTCGCTTATCACCCTCGGCGCGCGTTATTGCAGCCGCCTTGTGACCTTCAGCTTGCAAAAGCGTTTCTCGGCGGTCACGCTCTGCCTTCATCTGCTTTTCCATCGCGTTCTGGATTTCAGCCGGAGGAATAATGTTTTTAAGCTCAACACGAGTAACCTTCATACCCCACTGGTCAGTGGCATCGTCAAGTATGGCGGTCATTTTGGTATTTATGGTATCACGGGATGTAAGCGTACCGTCAAGCTCCAACTCACCTACTATATTACGAAGGGTTGTAGCGGTAAGATTTTCGAGTGCATTTATCGGGTTTACAACGCCGTAGGTGTAAAGCCTTGCGTCAAATATACGGAAATATACTACCGTATCTATCTGCATGGTAACATTATCCTTTGTAATAACCGGTTGAGGCGCCGAATCAAGCACCTGCTCTTTCAAGGTTATACGCTTGGATATTTTCTGAACAAACGGGATTTTAACATGAATTCCGGCATCCCATGTTGCATGGTATTTACCTAAAAACTCAATGACATATTGCGTTGCCTGAGGTACTACGCGGACATTTGAGAAAATAAGAATTGCA
>CACXEV010000024.1 GCA_902766755.1 Oscillospiraceae bacterium
ACAATATCGGCACTCAAAGCAATCGCAACCTTAACATGATTCCAACCGCTCGCCGTAATCTTGTTTTGGAACTCAAACAGCCCTTTACTTGCTGAATTAGTGCGCAAATTGAGATAAAGCTTAACGTTTCTTGCGGAAATGAGAGAAATGTCATCTATGTATATATCAAACTCAAAATAGTCATATCCTGCAACGCTGCCCGCGGCAAAGGTCTTCTGCGCCGGCGAATATCCCGGAAGATGACCTTGACCGGTTATTGCCGAACTGCCGAACGTGCCGGCAAGCGCCGCGCCTTCGTAAATATCGAATCTGGGAGTAGTATCTATCATTGCAGGAACGGTGTTGTACGGATCTACGGTAGCGCAGATATTAGCAATTTTGTAACGGTCTGTAGCGCCTGCAGAACCGGCGTCAATATCTATGTAGAATCTCGCCATAGTGAGAATCTCAAGTATATCGTCACCTAAACCGGTATAAACCCGGATATGGTTCCAACCGTTCAAAATAAGCTGATTTTGGAATTCATACATTCCTCTTGAAGTGCCGTTTGACGAACCGGAACGTAGATTCAGATACAGTTGAATATTTCTTGATGAAATAGTGGCAATGTCATCTAAATAGAAATCAAACTCAAAGCAACCGTAACCCGAAACGCTACCCGCGGCAAAAGTCTTCTGTGCCGGCGAATACCCCGGGAGATGTCCTTGACCGGTTATCGCCGAACTGCCGAACGTGCCGGCGAGTGCCGCGCCTTCATAGACAACAAATTTAGGCGTTGTATCTATCATTGCGGGAACGGTATTATATGCGTCCCTTGTTGCGCAGATATTGGCTACTTTGTAACGGTCTGTAGCGCCCGCAGAACCGGCGTCAATATCTATGTAGAATCTCGCCATTGTGAGAGTATCAAATACAGAATCACTCAAGCCTACAGAAACTTTAACATGATTCCAACCATTCGCGGTAAGCTGGTCTTGGAACTCAAATGTTCCTTTGGAACTGCCGCTTCCGGAGCCGGAGCGCAAATTCAGGTACAATTTAATGTTTCTTGCCGAAATAATGGAAATATCGTCTACATAGAAATCAAACTCAAAGCAACCGTAACACGAAACGCTGCCCGCGGCAAAAGTCTTCTGTGCCGGCGAATATCCCGGGAGATGACCTTGACCGGTTATCGCCGAACTGCCGAATGTGCCGGAAAACGCCGCGCCTTCATAGATATCAAATCTTGGAGTTGCGTCTATCATTGCGGGAACGGTGCTATATGTGTCATCAGCACTAATTGACATAGGCAATACACATATAATCAAGACATAGCAAAGTAATAATGCTAAGAAAGTTTTTAGAGTTTTCATTGCAATTCTTCTCCTTGTCAATATGTATTCGATTTTTAATATTACAAATGTTAAAACATTACAATGTAGTACGGTTTTACACGGCAAAAACAGAGATAAATAATACGTGCAATTTTACCAAATAAATTATAAAACTTTTCGCTGTATTTGTATATCAATTTTGTGTCTTATTATTCGTGAACAGAAAGTCAAACAACATATTTTTTAAATTATTAGCACTTTTTGCCCCGAATTCCCAAAAATTTCTTTATTCTTTTTGACTTTTATGCGTTTGTGTTTCTTGACAAACGCCAAAAAGTAAGCTAATATTATAATTGGGTGATATACTGATGGGATATTCAATAATTTATAACCATTTTTATGATTTATTTGCCGGATGCGATATTGATCACGGTTTAATAGAAAACCCGAAAGGTATGTCTCAAGCCCATTTTCATGACGATTACGAAATATATTTTTTGGTGTCGGGTGAAAGAAAGTATTTCCTTTCTTCACAAATTTCAACTTTAAAGCCGAATTATATACTGATTATCAAACCTAATGAACCGCATCAGGTTACCGTTAATATGAACGTACCGTATGAACGGTATGTTCTGTATGTTTCCCCGAAAATTATGTCGTTATTGCTCAAAGAGCATCCTTCTTTATCGGATTTTAACAACAGTACGCTTTTAATGCTTTCGGATTCTGTTTTCAAAAAAGCAACTGAACTTTTAGATGAGATGAAGTATGAAATCAAAAGCAAAGACACGTATGCTCCGGATATGATAAAAACTCTGCTTGCAGAAATACTCATACTGATATTCCGTAACAGAATACTGCCGGATGACAGCATCAACAAAACTGATATACGTATACAATCTGCTATCAATTATATAATTGAAAACTACAACGAACCGATAAGTATTAATGATTGCGCAAGTCTTTGCAATTTAAGCCCCACTCATTTTTCAAAGGTTTTCCATAAGATAACTGCTTTGACATTTAAGGAATTCTTAAATAAAATACGCATTGAAAAGGCATGTGAATTACTGGAAAACACATCAAACACCGTTTCGGAAGTATGCCAGGCTGTTGGATATTCGAGCGAAAGCTATTTTTGCACATCCTTCAAACAACTAAAGAATTGCACACCGGTTTACTACAGAAAAAGCCATCGCGAAAAAACAAACAAAAGTGAGCAAATCGATAGTTAATGCGTGACAAATACGGAAGACAGGACTTGTCACCAGCATGTATTAAGATACGGCAAATATGACGACGGCCGGGCAGTTGAAACCTGCCCGGCCGTTTTATATCATAAGCATATATTCAGTTATCCAAATCTACTTAATATCTTAAAATCAAGTTCTGCCGTGGATTTAAGCGGTATATCCGGTGCGACAGATGTAACACTCACGTTTATCCCCACAGACTTCATACCTGCCGCGTGTATCGCTTCTATACCGGCCTGTGCGTCTTCGATACCGATACATTCATCCGGCTTACATCCCAACGCGTAGGCACAGGTCAAAAATATCTCAGGGTCAGGTTTGGGTCTCTTTACAAGCGCCGCATCCGCAATATAATCAAACATATTTGATATATTAAGCAATTCCAGGACTCTTGGCGCATTTTTACTGATAGAAGCCACCGCACATTTCATACCGTTGTTTCTCGCTTCGGTTATAAACGGAACAATTCCTTCCAAAATATCGTTTGGAGTTAACTGTTCTATCATTTCCTTATAGTAATCATTCTTCTTATTTGCCAATATTTCCTTTTCTCTATCGGTATAATTCTTTGATGCGTTATTCTCTTCTAAAATGATTTCAAAAGAATTTATACGTGATACGCCTTTTAATGACTCGTTTATGCTCTCGTCAAAGTAAAGTCCCAGTTCATCGGCAAGCTTTTTCCACGCAAGATAATGATATTTTGCGGTATCGGTCAGTACCCCGTCCAAATCGAATATGATCGCTTTAAGACTCATCCAGAATACTCCTTCCCGTAAACAGTAACTCTAGTATCGGTTATACCGCATACTTTTACTTGTTCGCCGGTTATTGTTATACTAAGTTTATCGCCTTTCCAATTAAGCTTGAATTTCATACTCCTCCATTTTTTTGGCAATCTTGGAGATATATCCAAAATGTTATCTGTAAAGCTGACGCCGGCAAATCCTAATACCGCCGTATTCCACGCACCGCCGTTCGCAGCGGGATGAGTCCCTCCTATGTACTGCGAACCCACATACTGTTTTGTGTTTCCCGTTAAATCAACCTTTGCGGTTTTCATAAAATAGTTGTATGCCCAATCGATATACCCTATCTCCGCCGCAACAATAGCATAAGCACAGGCGGAAAGACTTGAACCGTGCTCTGTATAAGGTTCATAAAACTCCCAGTTGGCCTTTTTAATTACTGTACTGTATTCATTTCTAAATACATTAAGCATCATTACAACATCTGCTTGCTTAAGCGTTCTTGTAGTGGATGCCAGGCCGTGTCCACCCCAGTATTCATTTTCTTTAAGTTCTCTTGCTTTAAGAACCTCGGGTGTTACATCTTCAAGTTGAAAATATCCGTCAAACTGCTCTATTATCCCATTCTCATCGGGTTGCGGAACGTATAGCTTTTCTGCAAAATCATATGCCCAGTCTAAATCTTTGTTAAACTCTTTAAAATATTGCGGAGATATTTCCCTAACCCTGCTTAAAGCAAGCAAAAATATATCAGCCGCATGCTTTACCATTATATTTGTAAAAGCATTATTGTTAACTCTTTCATGATATTCATCAGGTCCTATAACATCCAAAAGCTCATATCGATTCTTATACGGTTTAAAACACGAATAAGTGTAAAAGAATCGTAGACACTCATACATAAGGTTCAGACCGCCGTCTAAAAGTAACGAATAATCATCGGTTGTTCGGCAATAATCCCACATAGCAAAAACTATATCTGCCGATATATGAATTTGTTTGTCTTTAAAATAGGTGCGAAGAGGTCGGTTTGTAAATATATCGTTCACATTAAAAAGAGTACACGCATCGTCACCGGTTTCCTGACTTTCCCACGCGAAAAAGGCACCTTCAAAACCGAATTCATTTGCTTTTCTTTTCGCACCGGGCAAAGTGTTGACACGATACATCAAAAGATTTCGCGCCGCATTTTTGTCAGTAAACTGAAAAAATGGAAGCATAAACATTTCGGTATCCCAAAATGCCGCACCTTTATATACCTGGCCGGAGAGTCCGCGAGCGGGTATTCCGCATCTGTCGGTATTATGAGGAGCTATGCTGCAAAGATGATAAATGCTGTAACGGAGAGCCTGCTGTGCTTCATCATCGCCTTCAATTACAACATCACTGGTCTCCCAAATGTTTTCCCATACGGCAATATGTTCGCTTTTTAAAACATCATACCCGGAATTAACAGCATTTAAAAAGTCGGTTTTAGAATTATCAAGACTCTCACTATGATAAATTCCTCCGAGCTTTGTGAATTCAAATTCTTTATTTGCCTTTAAGTCTATATTAAAAATATGTAAAAGGTTTCCGTTTGTTGCATTTTTGACGCCGATAATCTTTTCAAAAACTCTAAGTCTATTCTTAAGCTGAACGGTTTTACAAATAAGCTCAGCATAGTTATCTTCTGAAACCTCATTAACATAACTCAAGTGTCTTCCTGATATATCCCAAATATTTTTGTCGATACCGGTTTTAACAGTTATCATAACATCTTTATCAGCAATAACTGTATATCTGAGAGCAAGTATGTTTTTACGCGACATACTCACAAACCGCTCCGCCTTTACGGTTATATTAGCACCGCATACAAAAAATGTTGTTTCTCTCTTATGAATACCGTTTTTTATATCAAGTATCTGTCTGTGCTTAATCGGTTTTATACAGCTCAAATTAAGTTCCGTATCACCTGCAATGATTACGGTATAAAGCGGATTGGGTGCATTTACCGATTCACGCCAGTCGGTATTCTCGGCCAAATCAAAAAAACCGGCAAGATTTACTGCAACGAGTTGTTTTGCGCCGTATTCCTCCATTGTGCCTCGGTATCCCATAAATCCGTTACCCAAAAGATACTTACTTCCATGCAGTTCAATATCCGCAGGTTCAAATCCTTCTTTTGCTATGAGCCAACCGTTTGTCATAATACTCACCTTAATAATTCCCTTTGCTATAGTCACCTATCTTAAATTGAAAAACCGTTATTATATCTTGTTGGTAAATTTGCTTTGTAAAGGTGCGAATCATTAGAGTGATATAGTAGTTTAGGAACAACTTCATTTAAACTTGAATCGGGAAAATGTATAGCTGAAACGCACGAATGTGATATATCAAAATGGGTTGAATAAACCGGATACGGTATATCAAGAATGCTGCTGAAAAATACCATGCTGAACCCTTGATGTGCAAATATTGCTATGCGCTTATGGCTTTGCTTTTTTACTTCGTAAACCCCTTTTTCTCTATTATGCACATATCCGAATCCGGATAGGAAAGCATCAAGCGCAGTATTGACGCGATTAACACCTTCGCCGATTTTTTCATCAAAAAACGGGTCCTTATACCAGTCGTTTCGAAGATCAAGTATAGCTTTTTCAGTAAACTTATCCCTTATCTTATGATCCCAGAACATCCAATTCTTTGAACCGTCATCATTAGTTACGGTGAATTCTTCCCACGCGAGCGCTTCATCGCACCAGTCAAGTGTAGTAATCGGCTTCTTAAGGATTTCAGACAGCGGCTTGGCAGTCTGCATTGCCCTAACTGACGGAGAACTATATATTTCATCGACATCGTTTAAAGCAAGCCGTCTTGCCACCGCCTCGGCTTGTCTCTCGCCTAACGGTGTTAACGAGTCCGGGTCATAAACGGGATCAGCATGTCTTACATAATAAATCAACACCTTACAACACCCTCTTGTTAAACTTAAAAATCCAATTCAACAGTGATAATTTTAGCTTTTTTCAAAGAAAGTTGAATTGTGTTGTCTTTAACGGTAATATCTGACTGTCTTTCCTCGTTGAGATTGCAAAGATATGCCTTTTTAAGTGGCATAAGGAAAGAAATATCCGTAATCTGTTCGGTATTTGTCGGATTAAATATACGGATAATCAAGTTGTCTGTATCCTGTGCCTTTTTGAAAGCCGACATTATTATGTTGTTATTGCTTATACCGTAAAACCCGCTGCCGGGCTTTATGACTCCTCGCTTGTGCGCGGCGGTCTGCATTACCGTAACGCCGGCATTAAACTGCTGAGCCTCGCTATAGACATTACCCTCTTGCCAATTACCGTTATGCGGGTATAGGGCGTATGTGGCTGTTCTCTTACCAAAGCACTGCATTCCGTTTTGCTCCGGGAAATCATTTATAGCCCTGCGTTCTGTGCATATTTTGTTCTTAACACAGCGTAACAGAGTGAGTGCCAGAGTGGCTCTGCCATCATCCGAAAGTTCATATTCTGTAAGTGAATCGTTTATAAATGCAAGTCCTTCATTGCCGTTTGTAACATCTACAAAAGTCTGCTGTGGTAATGTCTGCATATCTTGCCAATATTCCTTACCACTCTTCTTAGACATAACCGGACGTTTATCCACTCCGAAATGTCCTGCAGCATAAGAATAATCGGCATTAAGTCCGGTGGGGTATAGCACGCGCAATCTATGATCAGCGATATTATTATCTATCTCCACCTTAATATCAAGCTTCCTGCCTCCCTTTTGCAGAGTTATATAAGATGATATTTCGAGTATATCGGTATCGTCGTTTCTCTTTGTGCCAGAGCCAAAGAAACATCCGGGCCGGTCGCCTGATTTTGGCAGTTCCATTTTATGCTTTATGCCTATCGTTGCTGAAAGGGGTCCGTTATTTTCAAGCCATACGCTTGCGTTTGAAGCGGTAGTAACATAGGTTCTGTTGTTATTTGGAGGCAAATTTATCCAACCGTCGCCTACTTCGCCTGTATCCTCAAAGCAATGTAAATTCTTGTAAAATTTATTGTTTTCTTTATCAAGCATATCAAAAGTACCGTTTGAATTCACGGTAACCTTTAAATACTCGTTTTCGAGCATGTCGTTTGCTTTTGCTATTTCATCGCCAAAGGTTGTTCTCTGATAAGAAGGCCCGCATATAAAACTGCGTTCAAAAGTTCTTTTTGTTTCCGCCTTATATATTTTAAATCCTCCTGCAGGTATAACACCGCTTTCAATATATACGGTATGCGTATCAACATGCAAAGGCCACGGGCGGGAGTTAAGATCGTGAAGTATTCTTATGCGGCTGTCTTTGGCTATCCACTGAACGGAACAGTTATTACCTTTTTCATCAGTAACAGTAAAGTCCCATGCCTCTTTATCTTCAGGCATATCTACGGCGACCTTTAATACTCTGCTTACAGGAAAAGGCAACGGATTAAAGGCAATAAGTAAAACATCATCATCGCCGTAACCACTCAAATCAATATCAGATATAAGTTTTGACATTGCTCTGTCAACCGATATGTCCGCAAGCTCTGTTGCCTGGGAAATCCGATACATTGTATCTTCAGCAGTTTTATCCTGAGTAACTCCGTTTATGGAGTCGTGCGGGTGAGCCTTTAAAAGATATTCCCACGCCTTATTCAAAAAGTTCTCTTCATATTCGCCGCCAAGCATAGTGGCAATACTGCTAAGCGGCTCGGCTTTATATATAAGCAGATTTTGCGCTTTTTTATTTGCCTGCTTTATATAAAGCCTTGTAGAGAGAGCATTTCCCGATGTGGCGGAGGAAGGTCCGTCGCGCAGTTCGCCCTCTATCGTACGAAGCTTTGAAACATCAATTCTTTCTTTCAACTCATCCGCATACCTTTGCAGGGTTGAATGGAAAAACTCATAATTATCAAACTCTTCGTTTGCTTTTTCTATTATCGCCTGCAATTCCTCGATACAACCCGAAAAATCGCAGCCTGCCGGGAAAAAGCGCACTTCAGGCACCACGGTATTGTCCGTACCGTTTATACAGCTCTCTATGTTTTCTTTTATGGTATCCGGATAGAATTTTTCATCCTCATCAAACCGGAAATAATCCACGTTATCCTCACCGGCATTGGCTTTATGGTATACCATGCCGCTGTTGCGCCAGTCGATATGGAAATCTTTGTCATTTTTAACATTATATTTCGCGGGGATAACGGTGGTCAGAAAAAACTGTGCTCTGCCCTCATGCCCGAGTTTTGAAGTTAATATTCTTGTACCGTCTGGCGATTCCCACATAAACTCGGCTTCGGGACAGCGCTCGTCGGAAAGGCGCTTCGCCGTAACACAAAAATCTATTCCAAAGCCGGCGTATATCTGCGGAAATTGAGCTGTCTGCCCCCATCCGAAGGAAGTATATGCGATTTTCATTACCTTGCCGAACTGCTCGGCAACTCTGTAACCTTTAAGCAGATTGCGAACTAAACACTCGCCGTCAAGTGGGTATAAATCGGGTAGAGTATACCACGGACCGCAGGTTATTCTTCCTTCTTTTATGTGCTTTTCGACTTCGGCTCTACGTTCAGGGCGGACTTCAAGATAGTCTTCAATTACAACCGCCTGACCGTCAAGTAAAAACTGGCTGTATGTTGGCTTTTCAGCTAAAACACGCAAAAGATTATCCATAAAGTCTACAAGCAGACTTCTGTTTTTCCAAATGGGATATCTCCACTCTCTGTCCCAGTGAGTATGTGGCACTATATGCACTCTGTTTTGTTTCATCTCTATCACCAGACTAATGTGTTTATTTTGTTTCTGTTAAAGATTCAGATTCTTAATGCAATTTTTCAATGATTCATATGCCGGTTTTTTAAGTTTGTTTCCGCCGTTTGCATCGCACTCAATAAACCCGAAATGAGCTTCTCCGCAGTAATCTTCTTTTTCATAATAAGGTTCATCCAAAAGTTCATAGAAGACGATTCCGAGAATCGAGGGGTCTTTCAACCCGACAATCTTTTCAATAAACTCAGGAACCCATTTTTTCTGGTTTTCATCCCGTAATTCCTTTACTTTAAGAGCATTTTGTTTTTCAACCGGATCTCTGCCCATAGGATGCATCCAGAAATTGGTTTCGCATATAATAAAATCTTTTCCCGGGATATTCTTCTTGACATCATCAATAAGCTTGTCAATGGAAGAAACTTCCTCGCAGTCCGAATACCAATCAATTCCGATAATATCAAAGTCGCATCCGCGACGGTACATTTCATAAATAAGTGCCGTATGCCACCATGCAAAGTTTACACATGTTTTTGCATCAGGATCGCCTTTTTTTATTCCTTTTATCGCGCCTTTTACAGATGCAACGGCGCGTTCCCACAAAATGCTGTCATATTCGCCCTTTTCCCTGCCGTCTTTTCCGGGAAGAATAATATTTGCTATATCGCCACGCATTCCGGCAATATCCATCTCGTTAAAAAGTTGATATATTTCAATTTTTCCCTTCAGTGAATCGGCAATGCAATACATATAATTTTCGTAGTATTCTTCAAGGCTGTCGATTTCACCTGTCACTTCTTTGTCACGCCAGCCTTGATCGTCTATAACAAGCATCATCTGCATATCGCGCTTTTTTACTTCACCGACTACAGTTGAAATATCCCGGGCAGCGTTTTCACTCCGAAAAGAATTGTTATATCTTATCAGTTTAATTCCCAGTTCCCTGCAAGCATCAAGGTTATCACTAAGGTGTGACTTATCGTAAGCAAAGAACGGTGTTCCCCACCGGTGAATATTCATACCTATTGGTAAACTAAAAGACATATTGATCTCCTCTCAGATGGCAAATACACTGCTATATTTCGTCGGTATGTCCTTGTTCTATACCGAATTTTTTCTCTTTTTGCGATAGATAAGGATAAAAGTTATAACTCCTGCCAAGGCGATCACAGCTTCCGAGCCTAAAACGATTCCGGAAGTCAGATAATCAGGGACAATCAGTTTTCTGATGGTTTTAAGGTATTTGGTTTGCGGTTCATAAACAAAATCCGCAGGTTCTTGATCGGAAATATCGCCGTCAATATCACTAATCGCACCTGAAAAGCCATTATAACCGTAATCCTGATCTTCAAACTCATAGCTGTCATCGTTAATTTTTAGTACGGTACTTCCGGCAGAAGACAAATACCTGAGGTTATCAATGCCGATTACTATTTCTGCAAATACCGCCGCGTCGATATTGAGTTCGGTAAATCTCAACATAATAACTTTACATTTGCCTAAATCCGGTTTTCCGGACACTGTTAAGGAATCTACATTCAGTTCAAAAGAATTCCAACCCGTCTTCAGTTTCGAAAAGTCCAGATCCCATTTATAGAAATCGCCTGTTAAGTTTCTGCGATTCGATATAACAATTTCGGCTTTATTACCGCTTGCCTGAATAAATTGAGGCAGATCGATGAAGAAGTCAAATTTCAAAGTCTTCAAATCTCTCATATCAACAGTTTCATCAAAAAGATAATAAATGCATGCGTCTTTTACGAGCGAATGATAATTCAAATCTAAAGCTACAGACGCTTTACCCTCGCTCTTGTAATCATTTCTGATATATACGTTTCCGGGATTCCATGTTCCGTTATCATCTGAAATTGATTCGGAATTACTGATATACACGGAATTCTTATCCGGGAGTGTCTCCTTATCGCCATCCTTAGGCACATTTGATACTACACCGGTATTCACGATGTTACATACGCTAACAGTAACATTAGGATATGGATTCACCTCTTGATGTGCGTCGGAACCGTAAATAAATGCAACCATCCACCCTGTCAGATTTGCCCAATCAATCGTTTGGGAATTGGCAGTAAAATCACTTTTCCCGACTACAATGTGATTCCAGCCGTTATGGGTGATTTTATCAGAAAGAGGAATACGAACACTAAAATACTTCCTCGGCTTACTGTATTGTTGCCAAAGATTGGCAGGGGTTGAAGAAAAATAAAGTGCAAGTTTCGACTCTCTCGCATACGGTAAGCCGGAATAGTTTTCCGCACTTGCCTTTTCTGCCGCCAAAAGAGCCTCATAGTCGTCAATATATAAATCAAACTCTATCGCCGTGGCTCTGGAAAAATCAACAGCTTCCAGTTTTTCTTCATACAAAAGGTTTTCTGCAGTGTGAAAATAATCCCCTAAAGTCGCACTTTTCAAAGTGCCGATTTGAGCGACAACATTACCGGGAAGATCAGGCACGGCAAACCTTGACGCAAAAATGTTTGCTACTCTGTAACGGTCATTTGCACCGGCAGAGCCGGCATCTATATCCATATAGAATCTAACCGCGGTAAGACTGCTAAGTAAATCATTATCCAATGACGCATCAATCTTTATGTGATTCCAGCCGCTTTGAATAATCTGTTTTTGAAACTCGAATGTTCCTCTGCTGCCTTTTTTATCACGAATGTTAAAATACAGTTTTGTTGTTCTCGTATTAAAGTTTTCTATACTATCCACATAATAATCAAACTCAAAACATCCATGATTATTAAGCCCTGAATTCTCAAAGGCTATTTCGGCCGGGCTGATAGAGTTATAACCGGGAAGATGTGCCTGCCCTGCCAATCCTGAACTTCCCAGAGTACCTTCAATCACCGCTCCGGAACTTATTACAAATATATCTTCCGATTGAATAATTTCAGGAACAATACCGTAAGTGTCCTTTGTAGCACATATATTGGCTATTCTGTAACGATCGGCAGCGCCGGTAGAGCCGGCATCCATGTCCATATAGAATCTGGCTTTAGTAATAATATCCAGTTTATCATTACTCAAAGCCGTCGAAACTTTAACATGGTTCCAGCCGTTCTGTGTAATCTGATTCTGAAATTCAAATGTTCCCTGGCTGGCATCGTTAGCGGCGCGGAGATTGAGATACAGTTTTATTGATCTTGCCTTGAAGTTATCAATACTATCTACATAATAATCAAACTCAAAACACCCGTAATCTGAAAGTCCCGGATTTTCATATTGCTTTTCGGCGGGGTTACTTGAACCGTATCCGGGAAGATGTGCCTGCCCTGATAATCCGGAATCGCTCAGAAGGCCCTCAATTATCGCTCCCGAACCTATTACAAATATATTTTCCGACTGAATCATTTCAGGAACTATACCGTAAGTATCCTTTGTAGCGCATATATTGGCTATTCTGTAACGGTCAGCAACACCGGTAGCACCGGCATCCATATCCATATAGAATCCGGTTTTAGTAATAGTGTTCAGTTTATCGTCACTCAAAGTCGCCGCAACTTTAACATGGTTCCAGCCGCTATGTGTTATCTGATCCTGAAACTCAAACGTCCCCTGGCTGGTATCGGCTGTATCATGAACATTAAGATAAAGCCTAATATTCCTTGCACTAAAATCAGTAATATTATCTATATAATAATCAAACTCAAAATAATCATAATCAGCAAGTCCCGGATTGGTAAACTGTATTTCAGCCGGATTAACAGAGCTGTATCCTGGAAGGTGTGCCTGCCCCGCTAAAGCCGAATCACCCAGTGTGCCTTCAAATTTCGCGCCCTGATAAATCTCAAATACACCTGCATAGTCAGGCATCACCGGAACAATACCGTATGCATCCTTTGTAACGCAAATATTAGCAATCTTATAATTATCCGCGGCGCCAGCAGAGCCGGCATCCATATCCATATAGAATCTGGTTTTAGTAATAATGTTTAACTTGTCGTCACTTATAGTCGCAGGAATTCTAATATGATTCCAACCGCTTTGAATAATTTGATCCTGAAACTCAAATGTCCCCTGGCTGGCATTATTGGCGGCACGGACGTTCAGATAGAGTTTTATTGAGCGTGCGTTAAAGTTGTCAATATCATCTACATAATAATCAAACTCAAAATACTCATACCCGGCAAGCCCCGGATTGGTAAACTGTACTTCGGCAGGTTTACTTGAGCTATATCCCGGAAGATGAGCTTGCCCCGTTAATGCCGAACTGCCCAAAACACCACTAATTCTTACTCCTAAGCCTATAACAAACACACTCTCGGTTTCCTCTACCGTAGGAATAATGTTATTAGGATCCTTAGTGACGCAAATGTTAGCAATTCTATAGCGATCGGCAGCACCTGTCAAACCGGCGCTCTTATCCATATAGAATCTTGCTTTGGTAATACTGTTTAGTTTGTCACCGTCCAAATCAGCTGCGATCTTAATATGATTCCAACCGTTTTGTGTAATCTGGTCTTGAAACTCAAATGTTCCCCGGCTGGCATTGTTGGCGGAACGAACATTAAAATATAGTTTTACCGCTCTTGTACTGTAAGTATCGATACTGTCCGCATAATAATCAAACTCAAAATAACCATATACGGCAAGCCCCGGATTGGTAAACTGCACTTCGGCAGGTTTGCCCGAACTGTAACCGGGAAGATGAGCTTGATCCGTCAGCGCCGTACTGCCCAAAACGCCCTCTATTACAGCTCCTTCACCTATTATAAAAGTACCTTCGGACTGAATAATTGCAGGGACATTGTCGTACTCGTCAATCGCGAAAGCAATAATAGGAAGAACGCTCAGAACAAATATAACGCAAAGAAAATATGCGAGAATCTTTTTGAGTTTTTCCATATAAACCACCATTTTTGATACTATCAGTATGTATTGAAACTCTTAATAGCACTTCTAAAACAAATGTTGTATTCAATTTCCCCGTAACCGGATGGAACACACTGTGTTTTGACAGCGCACGGCAAGTCAAAAAACTTATTCAACCGGCAATTCCGGTTCCGACAAAATGCTTTTCCCGGCTTTTCTTCTTTCCAAAAGCACAAAAAGCACAACAGCACCGACCGCGGTAAAAATGATTCCAACACTGATGAGAATCGTCATAAGCCACGGAAATTCATAAGAAGTTCGCGTAACATTCATTTTCTTGACAATCGTCTCCGGGTCGATAATAAGACTGTCCGGATCATCACCTTCAATTTCAAAATCGTCAGTTTGCATATCCGGAATTGTTATACTTGGAATATCCAAGCCTGTAACAATAGGATTGGTGTTCTGTTTTCCTATTTGAGAATCATCAATAGTATCAACCTTTAATCTCGCATAGGGTTTTAAATCAACAACACTTCTATTGAGCAATGGCAAATTATTGTTGCCGCCCAATAATTGCTGAATCTTACTGTAAATCGGCTTTACTTCTCCAATGATACCGCCGATTTTGCAATCGACCATTCCCCAGTGTGCCTCTCTATCATATAAGTTAGGCTCATCCAATAACTCGTAAACTATCAAACCCTTTATCCAAGCATAGCCATATGCAGTTTCCATAATATTAAGCAATATCTCATAATTTTCGATTTTCCGGGTCGCACTATAACTCGGAATAAGTTCACGCGTTGTATTTGTTTCCGTGATTATAACTGGTATATTGTATTTTTGAATAACATCGGCATATAGTTCTTCACAATCTTGCTTAAAGGCGTCCGTACCGGTTTTTGTGTCCGTACTCTGCCCATAAGAATCCCAGCCGATAGCATCAATTTTCACTCCGTTATCCAAGTACCAAAGGATTGTTCCCCAATGTTTATAGCAAAAGTTTATCATGAATTTTGTATTGCTGTCCGCCTCATGAATACCCTTCGCCGCCGCTTTGAAATACTCTGTATACTCCGGTAAATCCGCATAACCGTCAACGGGGATTGTAAAATAATCGGAAGATACCTTACCCGCAGGAGTGCTTGAACCGTTTTTATCAGAAATCAAAACATTGTCAGTTTCATTCCACACCTGAATATAATCAACGAAACCTCTACCTTCTTTACCGTTATATCTTTCAGCTAAAGACCTGCATGACATTTCAATATATTCAAGTCCCATATCCAATTCGGGGATATATGTCATGATAATCTTCAAACCGTACTTATTGCACAGTCCCACAGTTTGATCCAAACAGGTCATATCCGTACTCAAGTATCCGTTTGTTCGTACAATATTGCAACCCGATTTTGCGATCAAACTGATTCGCTGTTCAAGATATGCTTCCGGATAACATTCAAATCCCTCATGATGATGATTGATTCCCCAATAAAAATCATCACGGGTTTTATAGTTAACTTCGGTATTTGTTGCCGTTACAGGCATAAAAGATATACCTATACCGATCACAAATGCCATTAAAAAAGATAAAACACGTTTCATGAATTGTTCCTTTACTTATCTTTTATGTTTTTATTCAAATCTTCTAATGCTTTATCGAGAGCACTTTTAGTTGATTCAATTTTGCTTGCCGGTGACGCTATCTTATCATTGAAATAATCCCAGAAAATACGATAAGTTCCGGAAAGAATCGATTCATTTGTCTGTGAGTACAACTGCTGTGGCATGGTTGTCATAGCGTCTGCCGCCAATCGCCAGTTATCAGCCGATTTATCATCAAACAGATAACGGTTCGTATATTCTTTTTTCATAGCATCCAATACATTTCCATATAGATATTGATATGCTTGAATAACGGCGCCGGCATTGTACTGATCTTTTGCCGAAAGTCCGGCGGGAATCATAAGAACACGACAGTTATAGTCGTTTGCGGAAATGAAGTTTTTAGAGTTCGTTACTTGCGGTGCCGGTGCTACGCCGAATTCATCTTTCATCTCGGAAATATACATTGCCTTACCTATACTTGCGTAGCAGAACAACGCCTTCCCCTGTTCAAAGAATTCCAGTTTATCTTCAACCGTGCTGCAAGTATACTTTGTTCCATCATTAGCGAAAATTGATTTTGAAAGATTGGCAGTTTCAATAATCTTGGAATTAGTCATATTATTCTGAAGTTTACCGTTTGAAGACAGCGATAACATCGGGGCGCCGTATGATGCAAGTATATTTGACATTACAGCCGTCGTATCATCCTGAATTACCTGTCCCCACTGATCTCCGCTTGACATGCCGGGTTTGCCGTCGAGATCTTTCATTGCTTTTTTAGCAAGATCACGGTATACATCATATGTCCATTTGCCGTTGTCCACTAAATCGTAAATATAATTATCGGATAAACCTAACTCTTTAAGAATTCTTTTATTGAAGTATACAACCTGAGGTCTGGTCTCGCCTTCGGCGGCAACGACATATTTTGCCTTGCCAAACTGCGACGCATTAAGAACGCCATACCGGTTCATATAATCCTTAGACAAATCCATTGATGAAACTCTCGTAAGATTTGTAACAAGATTTGCGGCAATATAATACCCTGATTCATACATAGATGGTGCAATAATACCGCAAAGCGCTTTTCCGGAAGCGGCGTAATTCGTTACATTGGCTTTAATTTTTTCGTTTGTAGAGACAACAACTTTGAATTTGCAATTCAACTCTTTTTGGATTTTTTGCAACATCTCTGCTCTTGCTTTTTCCGTTTTGGAAAATGAAGCATCCGGATTGAATATGGCACCTGTATCATATATCAGTATAGTTTCACCTTTCAGGTCAACATTAAGCGGATTATCAATTTTTCTGTTACCTGTATCAGCGTAATTATCACTGCCAGAATCAGTATTAGCATCACCGGATCCCTGCTGATCTACAGTGCTTTGCTGTCCGCCTTCCGTCCAGGAAACCGTTGAAAACTCTTCTGTTGTTTTTTGACATCCACTTAGTGAGGCAAAAATTGTAACAACACATAACAATGCAATCACTTTTTTCATAATTCGACCATTCCTTCCCACCGTAAGAGAATGTAGTTTACATCACCTTACGATACATAAATTCCGATTTAAGGTGTAAATCGATTTAGTGCCGCTATTGTTCCAAGACGGCACTAAATCATACTAACGCCATCCAAAAAGCACTTGTTTAATTGTGCTGAATCCGAACAAGTAATATACTAAGTCAGCGGCATTCGGATTGTATTCATTCTCCATACCGATAACTACTTTTTTAGCGCGGACATAATCATAAACA
>CACXEV010000025.1 GCA_902766755.1 Oscillospiraceae bacterium
AATATCCGCAAGAAATAACCATTAAAAAATAAAAAATCAGAAGCGCGATACTACTCCCGGGGTCATCCATTAAAAAAATCAACTCCTCTATTACCTTGTATTCTATCACCGAGTTAATAATATTGCAAGAAAAATTTGTAATAATACATTTGAGGTGATTAAAATGATTTCAATAATAATCCGCACATTTATTCTTTATATAGCAGTTACGGTGGCAATTCGGCTTATGGGAAAACGGCAGATCGGCGATATGCAGCCGAGTGAGTTAGTTATAACTCTGCTTATATCGGAAATTGCCGCTATACCGCTTCAGGATAAAGACCAGCCGGTAATCGGAGGTATCGTTGCGGTATTTTTTCTTGTAATACTGGAAATAAGCGCCTCCGCGCTAACACTTAAAAGCTTTTTTGTGCGGAAACTGCTAAGCGGTAAATCTGTTGTAATAATTAAAAACGGTATTATAGACAGGAAAGCTATGCGTGATGTTAGAATGACTACCCTCGATCTCATAGAACTGCTGCGCGGTCAGAATGTTTTTGATATAGGTGATGTAAGCTTTGCAATATTAGAGGCGAACGGAAATTTAAGCGTATTATTAAAAGGAAAAAAACAAACTGTTACCGCAGAAGATATGAAGATAAAAAATAAACCAGACGCGTTGCCGCTGCCGGTAATCAGCGACGGTAAAATAATACCTGAATCTCTTGCTGCGCTACTGATAGATAAAAAAACCGTTATGAATATCTTGAATAAGTGCAATTACAAAATTAAAAATGTGTTTTTAATGACGCTCGATAGGAACGGTAATTACAATATAACAAGCAAGGAAGGCGGTATTTGATGAAAAGGCTTATTCCAGCAACAATAATACTGTTTGTAATAATAATTATGTGTATCATATGTAATATATCGGTATGCAGGCTGATTAAGTCATCTGAGGAAGAAATCCTAAAATGCGAAATGCTTTACAGCGAAAATGATTTTGAAAAAGCATACGATACAGCCGTTAAATTCAAAAAGAAATGGATAAACTATGCCAAAATTATTTCCGCATACTCAAACCATTGCCCTCTTGACGATATAAGCGACCTTGCCGCAGTCTTACCGGAAGCAATAAAATATAAAAATGACTTTGAATTAAAATCTGTAATAAGCAGAATAAGGGTAACGCTCGATATAATACACGAGGAGCAATCATTTACACTCGCAAGTCTGTATTAAATATGCAAATAGGTGCATATTTATCCTTTTTATGCAGGATATACATCGTATTACACCAATATATAATAATTTTAATTGTATATTTATGCATTTTTGTGTTGACAAATAAATAATCGTGTGATATACTCATACTTACCTAATAATGGAAAAGAGGAAATAGAAATGAAAAATTTAAAGAAACTTTTGGCTTTAGCGCTGGCTGTACTTTTTGTATTTTCAATGGCGGCTTGCGGCAAGTCCGATTCACTCACTGTTGAAGAAGGCAAGCTTATAATGGCTACAAATGCATCGTTCCCGCCCTATGAGTATAAAGAGGGTAAGGATATTGTAGGTATCGATGCTGAAATCGCAGGTCTTATTGCCGATAAGTTAGGTCTTGAGCTTGAAATTGCGGACATTGAGTTCGGCTCAATCATCCCGGGCGTTCAAAAAGGTAAATACGATATAGGTATGGCAGGTATGACTGTTACCGATGAAAGAAAGGAAATGGTAAGCTTTTCCGATTCTTATGCTAAAGGCGTACAGGTTGTAATAGTTACAGAAGATAGCGGAATTACTTCGATTGACGACCTTGAAGGAAAGAAAATAGGTGTTCAGGAAGCAACAACAGGTGATATTTACGCTTCAGATACTCCTGAAAACGGCGGCTTTGGTGAAGAAAATGTTACGAAGTATGCAAACGGCAACCTCGCTGTTGAGGGTCTTAAAGCCGGCAAGGTTGACTGCGTAATAATCGATAACGAGCCGGCAAAGGCTTATGTAAAGGCAAATGAGGGTCTTAAAATTCTTGATACCTCTTATACCGATGAGGATTATGCAATAGCATTTAATAAAGATAATACCGAGTTACAGACAAAGGTTAACGATGCACTCAAAGAGCTGATCGCTGACGGTTCAGTTCAAAAGATAATCGATAAATATATCTCAGCTGAATAAAAAGATTTAAGGGCGGTTTTTATACCGCCCTATTTTCCCTATATGGAGTAAGTAATGCAATACATAACAAATTATTTTGCTTCCCTTGCACACGATTTTGAAACTGTGTTTATAGCAAAAGACAGATATTTGCAGATTGTGCAGGGTCTTTTAAATACTGTAAAAATAACCGCAGGTGCGCTTATAATCGGTGTTGTTATAGGTGTTTTGGTGGCCGCGGTGCGTTCGTCTTATGATAAGAATAAAGAGACGCTTAAAATGCGAGGAGGTTTCGGGTATATAGCTTTATCCATTCTCAACGGCATTTGCAAGGTGTATCTTACGGTTATCCGCGGCACCCCTGTTGTAGTGCAGCTTATGATAGCCTACTTTGTAATTTTTGTCTCGGTAAAGGATGGCGTACCAATAGGAATTTTTGCCTTCGGTATAAATTCCGGTGCCTATGTTGCGGAGATTTTCCGCGGCGGCATTATGGCTATTGATAACGGTCAGTTTGAAGCAGGAAGAAGCCTCGGATTCAACTATATACAAACTATGTGGTATATAGTTATTCCGCAGATGTTTAAAGCAGTTCTTCCAACGCTCTGTAACGAGTTTATAGCCTTGCTTAAGGAAACTTCTGTAGCCGGCTATGTCGGTGTTATGGACCTTACAAAAGCAGGCAATTCCATAGCCGGTGTAACATACAACTACTTTTTACCGCTGCTTACGGTTGCGGCGATATATCTTGTAGTTGTAATGGTGCTTACTGCACTTGTTGCCCGTCTTGAAAGGAGGCTGAGGCGCAGTGACCACTGATAATAATATTTTGATTAGTGTACAAAATCTCCAAAAATCTTTTGGCGATATAGAGGTGCTTAAAGGTATAAACACAAATATTAAAAAAGGTGAGGTAGTGGTAATTATCGGGCCATCGGGTTCCGGTAAATCAACCTTTTTGCGCACTCTTAACCTGCTTGAAATGCCAACCGGCGGTGAAATATACTTTGAGGGCATTAATATAACCGCACCTGACACTAATATAAACCTGCACAGGCAGAAAATGGGAATGGTTTTTCAGCAATTCAACCTCTTCCCTCATATGACTATACTTAAAAATATGACCATAGCGCCAATGAAGCTGTTAGGAAAAACCAAAGTGCAAGCCGAAGAGTACGCCTATGAGCTGCTTAAAAAAGTAGGGCTTGAGGATAGGGCAAACGCATATCCGTCCCAGCTTTCAGGCGGTCAGAAGCAGAGGGTGGCGATAGTTCGCGCTCTTGCTATGAATCCTGATGTAATGCTCTTCGATGAGCCCACAAGTGCACTTGATCCGGAAATGGTCGGTGAGGTTTTATCGGTTATGAAAGAGCTTGCCGCCAGCGGTATGACAATGGCGGTAGTAACCCACGAAATGGGATTTGCCCGTGAGGTTGCCGATAGGGTGCTCTTTATTGATGAAGGTGTTATTATGGAAGAAGGCACTCCAAAAGAGGTGTTTGAAAACCCGAAAAGCCCAAGACTTCAGGATTTCCTCAGTAAAGTGTTATAAAAAATAAAAGCCATAGCTCAAACCTATGGCTTTTATTTTATAAAACACTAAAAGCACCCACAAAATGGGTGCTTTTAGTATTTGGCGGAGTAGGAGAGACTCGCCCGGCGCAACTGTTGCACCGGCACGCACGCGGACTTTACGACCGTCCACCGGACGCTCGTAATTTGCTTCGCAAACCGTCCTGTTCGAGTCTCTTTTTCATTTCATAAAATACTAAAAGCACCCACAAAATGGGTGCTTTTAGTATTTGGCGGAGTAGGAGAGACTCGAACTCTCGCGCCGGGGATTAGCCGACCTACGCCCTTAGCAGGGGCGCCTCGTCACCAACTTGAGTACTACTCCATAGCGACAAACTTTTCTTTATATATTTAATTTACCGGATTTCTAAATGGCGGAGAGGATGGGATTCGAACCCATGTGGCATTGCTGCCAAACGGTTTTCAAGACCGCCTCGTTATGACCGCTTCGATACCTCTCCGTGTGACCAAATTATTTTAACACAAACATCCGTAATTGTCAACACCGCAAATTACAAAAAGAGTAAAAGAGCCAATTTTTCGGCTCTTTTATACTAAATTTTCAAATTTTCAACACTGCCGTCACTCGCATAAAAGCTTGCCTGCGGCGGATTTGAGAAAACAAGACCGCAACCGGCATGATAGTTTTCTTTTTTATCAGAGCCGGAAATCACTGTGCAAGGCTGACCTAAATCATCATACTCGCTGCCGATTTTTGAAACAAAAAGCTTATGAATATGACCGCAAAGCATAAGTTCCGGCTTTATATTATCCTTAATAAGCTTTGCCCATTCGGCGTATGTTTCCCTCTCGATATCAAACGGAGCTTTCTGAATATAGGTGAACGGATTATGGCAAACAATTATTCTATGTGCCACTCCCTTTGCCTTATATTCTGTTTTCTTATTCCTGATTATTTCCTTTATATATTCGGTCTGACGGATGCGGAACTTATGGCAACTTACGGTATGACCGTATTCGGCGTTTGAATCATCCTTATCCTCGCCGCAGTCAAGCACCAATCCCCATATACTGCCTACGCGGAAGGTGTAATAAGTATTTCCGTTTAAATTAGGCGTATGGTCAGCGATAAGCTCGGCAAAATAACCGCGCATATCGTGGTTGCCGCGCGCGAACACGATAGGTATTTGTCCGCCTGTAAGCACATCTGCAATTTTATAAATGGTATCATAATTAGCGATGTCGCCGCTATGATCAGGTATATCACCATTCATAATAAGCAAATCTATTTTACCGAATAGTTCAGCCGCCTTTATCGGAGCTACAATCTGATTATGCGTATCAGCTATATGATATACACGCGCATCGTTTTGTGGTACCGGTTTAAATTTAAACGTGGTCTTTTTTGTGTCTTTTGTTTCGGGGAAATAGGGTTTACGGTCTATTATCTCACGCTCACAAACAGTATACTCCCCTGCCTCGTTTAAAACATCCATAGGAACTTTCACTCTATGTGTTGAACAGATTGAGCGCATTATACCGTTTTGCTCATCATAAAAGCTATCATTTCCTATCTCAACCCAAAAAAGGCTATTATCGGTTACAGGAACCATTATCTGATACTCATTCCCTACTGCAAAAACCGCAGGAGATGTTTTCATCATAGCTTAAAGCCTCCAAAATCATTTTACTTTTTTTAACACTGTTATATCGCTCTTATAATCAGCGTTGTATTTTAAAGTAATGCCAAAGTTCATAAGATATTCCCCGCTTAATATCTTTCCGGACTCGTCCATATACTCAGCATCATTATCAAGTCCCTGTAATTTCACAAAATCATAAGGGGAATTAGGTACACCTTTTAATATATATGTGCATACAATAACCGTATTCTTATCATCAGATATAAACTCATTTACAGCAGCGTTATTACCTATCGGTACCATAAGCCTGTAAAGCTCACCGTTATGGAACACATCGCTTAACGCCTTATAATCGGTTATCTGTCGGCGCACACACTCCATATCCTCGACATTCAGCTTATTAAGGTCAAGCTCATATCCGAGCTGACCGCAAATAGAAACATCACCCCGCATTTTCATAGGTGTTGTTCTATACACCTGATGATTAGGCACCGCTGAAACATGAGCTCCCATAGCCGAATAAGGATAACAAATACTTGTACCGTACTGAATATAAATACGCTCAAGAGCATCGGTATCATCACTTGTCCAGATCTGTGGAAAATAATGAAGAATGCCGCCGTCAAACCTGGCGCCGCCGCCGGAACAGCCCTCGAAGAGAACATCAGGATATGTTTTTGTGACATATTCCATAACATCATAAAGTCCCAAAACATAAGCATGGTAAACTTTACCTTGCGCTATAGCACCGCCTATGGCAGAGCCCACCTCGGTCATACTTCGGTTCATATCCCATTTTATATAGGAAATATCCCCATCAGACAGCAGACGGTCAAATACCGATTTTATATAGTCGGTAACCTCTTTTCTGGTAAGGTCAAGAACCAGCTGATTTCTGCCGAGTGTCGGCTTTCTGCCGTCAATATGCAAGCACCAATCAGGATGTGCTCTGTTAAGGTCACTATCCGGAGATACCATTTCAGGCTCTATCCAAAGCCCGAAATTCATACCGAGTGCTTTTATCTTTTGTGCAAGACCTTTTACGCCGTTTGGAAGCTTATCTGTAAAAGGTACCCAGTCGCCAAGTGATCCGGATTCTCCGTTTCGTGTGCCAAACCAACCGTCATCCAGCACCATAAGCTCTACACCGACATTCTTAGCTGTTTTGGCAATATTTAATATCTTTTCTTCGTTAAAATCAAAATAAGTAGCTTCCCAGTTATTTATAAGAACGGGACGCCGAATATCCCTATATTTACCGCTGCACAGGCGTTGCCTATAAAGCTTATGGAATGTTCTTGACATCTTCCCTATTCCGCAATCCGAATACACTGTAACCGCCTCAGGTGTATTAAAACACTCCCCGGGCTCTAATCTCCATTTAAAGCTTTGTGGGTTTATGCCGATATATGCACGTGTAATATTATACGAATCCCTTTGTACCCCTGCTAAAAAATTGCCGGAATATATTAAATTAAAGCCGTATACCTCACCGCAAAACTCATCAGCATTTCGCTGGAGCAAAGCAAAAAACGGATTTTCGTGATGTGAGGTAATTCCCCTCATACTCTCTATATGCTGAGTGCCTATCCTTACCGGTAACCGTTCAGGTAAACGCTCTCTTGCCCAAGCCCCGTTTAAGGTTATCATATCAAAATCCGCTCTTCGGAAATCTATGCTAAGACTCAGCGCCTTGTCAATATCAAACGCATCTTTACCGTCATTTTTAATTCTGACACTTCTGGTTATCGCGTTATAATCCTCAAAAACGCCATAATAAAGCTCCGCGGTAACTTTTGATACATCATCCTTAAGTATAATTTTGAGTGTAGATACTCTATCGCCGCTTTCAGCATAAACTGCCGGCAGACCGGGTATATCATATTTACCGTCAAAGATTTCATAACCCGAATATTTAAAAGAGGTTACGGCGCTGCCGTCCTTATAGGTCGCACTGAATGCCGGCGATCGCAAATCGGCACTGCCGAATGTAGGATATTCCATAGTAAGATTATCTGTAGAATACCTTCTATCATCAATGTTAATATCGTTACATGAAAAAGTGCGCGAATGATCAACAGGCAGAACACTCTCAATATCAGGCACCTTATTCATTCTTTTTCCATAATAGAAATTTAAAAGTCTATCCGAAAAAATCCCTATAATATAGCTTGTATCATCAGTTGCTAAATGAAAAACATTGTTTTCAAAAGAAATCATAAAGAACCCTCACATCAAATTATTTCTATCTCCAAAGAATTGTTTGTTAAGCAATCTTTACCTACAAACACTTCAAATTTACCCTTTTCTACTATGTAGTTACCCTTTTCATCATAAAAGCCCAACTCATCATAGGAAAGCTCAAAATCTATTTTCACGGTCTTTCCGGCGGAAATTTCCGCCTTTTTAAAGCCTTTAAGCTCGCGAAGCGGTCTCATCATACCGGCGCAAGCATCATGAATATAAAGCTGAACCGTCTCTTTGCCGGAATTCTCGCCCTTGTTGGTTACAAAAACGCTTATATCGAATTTTTTCCCGTTTTTAACCTCTTGGAGTGAAAGCTTACTATTATTGCAAACAGGCTTCGAATAATCAAATGTAGTATATGTAAGCCCATATCCAAAAGGATAATACGGAGTAGGCATACTGTCTACATAACAATTTCCGGGGTTTTCACCGTAATAGCAATTAACCGGTCTGCCGCTTGAGGTTACATTATAATAAAGCGGTATATGCGTCGCCTTCCTCGGAAGTGTAACCGGCAATCTGCCGCAAGGCGTTTTTACACCGAACAATATATCACTTACTGCGCCTGCCGCCTCGCTTCCGGTATGCCAAGCATAAACTACTGCATCAAGATCTTCAGCAATTTCCTCAATGGCAATAGGTCTGCCGCAGAAAAGCACTCCGACGGTCTTTTTGCCGTATGTCTTAGCTTTCTTTATAAGCGCCTTCTGCTCTGCCGAAATGGTTATATCGGATACAGCACGCGATTCGCCGGTAGCTGTCCAACTTTCACCGAGAGCAAGTACTACAACATCCGCCGCGGCAATGTTTTTATTTGTACTATCCCAGGCAAGAGCAGCTGAATTTATAACATTAAGATTTCCACCTATCTCTTCACGCATTTTTTCTGAAAGAGTAGATGTCTCTTCAGCTTTACCATCAATAGTCCAGCTGCCAAGCAGACTTCTGCGTTCATTTGCAAAAGGACCTATAAGACCGACTTTTGAATTTTTATCGATAGGCAAAACGCCATTATTCTTTAGAAGAACTATCGATTCAGCAGCCATTTCGCGAGCGTCTGCCAAATGTTTTGACCTGTCTATAGTTTTCTTTTCGGTATAAGGATGCTCGAAAAGTCCCGCTCTTATTTTTACCGTAAGTACACGCCTTACCGCTTCATCTATTACGCTTTCGCTTATAACACCTTTTTTGACCGCCGTCTCGAGATTATCTATGTAACATTTATCGTGCATATCCATATCAAGTCCGGCGTTCAGGGCCATGGCGGCACACTGCTCCGGCGTTTCCGCAACTCCCTGCTTAATAAGCTGAATTACGGCGTCATAGTCCGAAACTACAAAGCCTTCAAATCCCAGATTGCCGCGCAAAATATCCGTGAGGTATTTCCTGCTTGATGTTACAGGCTGACCGCTGACATCATTAAAAGACGACATTACAGTAAGCGCGCCTGCTTTTATTGCAGCCCGAAATGCCGGCAAATAGTAATTAAAAAGGCTATAATCGGATATCTCGGTTCGATGATAATCACGGCCGCCCTCGCTGGCGCCATAACCGATGAAATGTTTAGCGCAGGCAAGCATACTGTCTTTATTTGATAAATTATCACCTTGAAGCCCCTCAACTACCGCCTTAGCAATTCCGGCGCCAACATAAGGATCCTCACCGGTGCCCTCAATAATTCTGCCCCAACGCGGATCATGGCACAAATCAAGCATAGGAGTAAAAGTCCAATGAACACCGTCGTTTGTAGCTTCAATAGCGGTATCGCGGTAACAGCGGCAGACAAGCTCCGGATTAAAAGATGCCGCCATAGCAAGCGGTATAGGGAATACCGTCCTATGACCGTGAATAACATCTCGACCAAAAAGGATCGGTATGCCGTCAGGACTTTCCTCCACAGCAATTTTTTGAAGCTCATTGTAGAAATCAACATTAATTTCCCCTTGTGCATCATTGCCTGCCGTCGCGCCGACTGACATAAGTATTGAACCCACTTCACCGCGTCTTACTGCTTCTTTAAACTCCTCAATATTATTCTCAGTAGGTGTTTCGGGTTGATTTAACTGCCCGATTTTTGCGCGAAGCGACATATTTGATATTAGGGTATCAACCCTGCTTTTAATTTTATCCGGCATACTACACCACTATTTACAGCCTTAATTGCCGTACCTTTCCTTTAAAATGTATTTCATTAACTTAACCGCGAATTCGGCGGTTTCAATTTGGAAATCTTTTCCAAAATGGCAAAGCTCCAATTCCATATTATAAATGCCGCTATAACCTATTTCATCGAGTGCGTCAAATACATCTTTCCAATCAATAGTTCCCGTCATGGGTATCTTATGCTGGTCCTTAAAGGTATCATTATCATTAAGATGCAACACCGTAACCTCTTTACCCATACGGCGTATTACATCGGCAGGCTTGGGATTGTTATATCTCATAGCCTTATTTGAATGTCCGGTATCCACACATACAGTAATAAAATCTTTAAGCTCGTCAATCGCCTTAATATTAGCGTATGCCTTTTGGAATTCATCAATATTGCCGAAAAAGTCACACGCTGAATATCTTACCGCATCCCCGAATGTTTCGGTAGCAATTTTTATTCCGTTTTCTTTGGCATAAGGAAGTATACGGGAAAACATATCTAAACTGAGCTTATGCATAAGCTCAGGGTCCGGATCAGGGCCTAAAAATATAGAAGTCGCGTTATGTATTACGCAAACCGGCGCGCCGAGTGCCGCTGTAGCTATACAATCAAGCCTCGTGTTTTCCACTAACGCGTCATCTTCGGTTTTTATATTTCTAAATCCCGGAAGCTTACCGTGAGTCTGACCGATTATAATACCCAGACTGTATGCATACTCTTTAAGCTCGGAATAATACTCTCTTATCGCCTCATCGCCTTTTGCATAAACGCAATCGGTATTTCTATAATCATTAGTATCGAATTCAAGTGAAAAATCCGCCGAATCAGCACCTATTTCACTTAAAATTTCAAGTGTGCGTCTATCACCATATTTTATCTGAAGAGAGCCCGTTGATACACCCACTAATCTTTTCATTTCTTACCCCCCGCTAAACAATTATATACCAATATATAGCACAATTAAGGACTTATAACTACATATATACATTATAGTATATATTTTGTGCCTGGTCAATACTATATTAAAAAATCCTAAAGGAACTTAACAGCTCCTTTAGGATTAAAAGATTATTCCGCTATTTCTTCTACCGCTTCAGGAAGATCCGGCAATGTTACCGCCCACATTTTTTTCTTTTTCTTAACAATCAAGAAAACAATCAGAAGCGTCAGCAATGATATAATAAGCATAGAACCTACAATAATAAGAATAATCAGCCAGATCGGCAATCCGCTATCGGTATCAGGCAACATAACGCGAATGATTATGCCTTTACCCGCTTCCACTTTGACCGTTTTTAACAAATAAACCGATCCATTATCCAAAATAGTACAAATCTTGTATTTCCCGGGCGGAACTTTATCAAACTCAAATATGCCCTTTGAGTTGGTCTTAACATGATGAGACTTGCTGTTCGCATATATGTCAACACCTGCAACAAGCTTTCCTGTGCTATCGTAACAATAGCCCTTTATCTGTCCGTATTTCTGCTTGGTTGCTTCGCCGTCTAATATAACTGTACCTTCGTCATCCTCATCATATTCATCATATTCGTCATCGTACTCATCTTCCTCATCCTCATCAGTAAGGTAGGTTATATCGGGGACTTCGGTAAGCATACCGGCTTCAACATTGACTTCACAGCAGAACAACTCATTACCGCTTTCTTCAATTAAGTAAAGCGAATAATCTCCGGGAGCAAGGTTATCAAATTTATAAACGCCGTCCTCATCCGTAGCAGTTGTAATGTTTCCTGGCATAAGCTTCATTTTGACGCCGGAAAGCGCGTCTCCATCGCTGTTATATACAGTTCCGGTAATTGCGCCGGTTGTCAGATTTGCAACATCGACATCAGTGTCCCAATCAAAATCTTCAAAACCGTCATCACCCTCAAAAGGCTGGAATATTTCCGGATCATACTTCATTTCAATAAAGCTATTTGGATTAACCTTACTGATATCAAACAAGTTTCTGCTGAAATTGTCCTGAGTGAGAGTGAGATTACAGAAATATCCCTTACCGTGATCAAGATTGTTGAGTCTTACTATAATATCCGCTTTGCCTTCGGAATTGATAAGAGCGTCGTCGGGTATTAAAAATCCTCCCTGAGTTTCAAAATAGTATCTAATTGAATCAAAATACAACTCAAACGGAATAGATACGTACTCACCGTTTGCCGCAACAGAGCGATAAAACACCTCGGGATTAAGGCCCACAAAGTTAGTCTTAACATAATTACCGCTGAAATAATATCTTGATTTCGGGTCAACAAACAGTTGATTTCCATATGTTTCGTTTGCAACTGAACCATCACTGCGAAGCATCGTTGAAGGCACTGAATAATTCTCGAAAAATCCTTTTTCAAGCTCTATATTTCTTATATTACCTTCATTTGCATATTTCCAGGGACTATCAGAGTCAAAAACCTCTACGCCGCTGCTGAAATCACCGTCCAGAACCAAGTTGTTACCTATTCTGTTACCGTTTGCATCAAGTTCATACAGCGTAAAATCAGAAATATAACCTGAGGAATCCGACATAAAGTAGAAACGGATAGACAAGTTGTTATCAGTACTCATTCTGAGCAACTCCGAAGTGGTAAACTTCTTCGTAACACGGATAGCCTGATTTTTAGGATCCGATGAGTCAAAGTCATCGCCGAAGGTTTCTTTATTCAGTACCGTCTTGGTCGTCACTACATCGGGATTGGCAAGATCGGGGTTTCGATCATCATCGCTCATATCAACCCATGAACTTGTCGGTACTTTCGTGCGATTGGGATCTGCATCAAGCGCTTTAGCCTCGGCCAGACTTGAAACATTATTAAATATTTTCTGATAAAGGATACCGTAAGGCTCAGTGTTGTTATATCCCGTAATAAGAGAGGTGTATCCTAATTCATAACTTGTGTTTGCTTTTATCTGCAACATTTGCTGTAGCAGCAAGAAGTTAGCCGTATCCCTGTACTGAATTGCATGCAAATTGTTAGGATTCGTTTTTGAGAAGAAGTTTTCGGGTATATCAACGAAACTGAAATACGCAAAATCACCCTCGCGTGTCCAACCGGTAGCGTCACCTGTGGCAAAGTCGCCGTTTTCGATGAGCTCTTCGCCAATAACATTTCCGCTATCATCTATTTCTCTTAAAGATACATTTGCAAGATAACCGGATACAAGTGCATTGGGTACATTAAATGTAGCCCTGAAATTATTTTTCTTGGCAAGAGTACTGGGAGCAGTAAACTCGTAAACTTCAAAATAATTATCGGGATCAACTGTTTTTGTATAGTTGGTAATATCCTTAAAGGCCGTGAGCGGTGTAGTAGCTAATGAAAACCCGATAACCTCGCCGCCCGCTCCTGTTCCGGCATATTTGATATTAGCTGAAAACCTGTATTTTTTATTCTTAGTAATTGTTGATTTTACCCAGAGTTTACTGTTACCATCAACCGGTTCTGTGGGATAGTCAACTTTAGACTCACCGGTACCCTCAGTTTTGGTGGTAGTCGTTCCACAGAACATCAGCATCTTAGATGCGGATGGCAATAGGTAAAAGCTATCATCCTTGTAATCAACTACGAAGGTTGTTCCGCCGCTGCCCAGCGTACCTTCCGTCATCCATATATTATCCCCCGCGGTGGCTGAATAAGGATATACAGTCTCGTTCTCGCTCAAGAATACCGTCATCATAAGATTTTTAGCAGTCCTATTACCATCGCTGCCTATCTCATAAAGCTCAAAACCACCAAAAGTTCCGCTTATATCGGCGGACGGGAAATCAATCCCGAGCCTTACATTTTTAACATCCGTAAGATTTGTGGGAGTTTTGAATGTGTATACGGTATTGTAAAAGCCTCCGCTATTGGATATATAATTGCTTGTATCTGCCTTCAGGGCACCTGCCGTAGTTATAAATTCAACAAACGGCTTAGCCTTTGCCGCACTTTCGTATTTACTCCTAAAAACATACTGATAGATAGCTCCGGCTTTAAGCGTCATAAATCTGCTTATAGTACCTGAAGCTCCACTTTCAGTGAGAGAATACTTAGTGGCATATCCGTTAATCTCTTCCATATTTATAAAGGATATAAGGGATTTCTCACCGTCTATATGCCACTTATCCTGTCCTGCGCGGATAAGGTCGTCTACATGGTCAGAAGCTTTCGGACCGGATTTAAAATCGAAATACCAATCACCTTCAGCATCAATATTATCCGCAACAAGTCCGGGCGCGATATCCTCGGCTATAAGGGTGGTAGGAGTGTGCTCGTTTCCGCTTATACTTACATCATAAAGGTCAACCTTAATATCGCTTATTGAAAACGAGGAATTAAAACTCGTCGAATCGAAAGTACCTGTCTGATAGACATGCTCGGCGTTACCGATAGTCAGAACTTCACTTACGCCAAAAAGGGTATTATAATTAACATTATCAGTCTCAACGCCTACCCAACCCACAAATTCGCCGGTTTTCGGATCATAAGTACACTGCGGCCTTACACCGCCGCCGTTATCACTGCGGTTATAGTTTGTATAGTATGCCGAACCGCGTACATTTATGGTTGACAGTCCCCAAGCCCAAGACGGGGTGCCGGATGTATTGTCGACCTTACCGACAACTCTTCCCAATACCGGGGCGCCGTCACCCTCAATGCGGATAGCTTTCATTGTGACCTTAAGAATAACCTTTTTATTATCCGCCGGTTTCCCGTCAGTCAATGTGTACTGACCGAGCGACAACGGTATAAATACATTTGCCGCTTTGTTTTTAGTGGGTACATATCCGTCAACAGTGGTATTATCCGGCTCATCCTGACGGTTTGCATCAAGAAATACAAACCTTTTATTAAGGTCGCTGCTTATAATACCAAAGCCTTTATCTTCGCTGTTAGCAAGCTTTTCAAAATACAAACCGGCATACTTATCGTTTGTATAATATTCCCTTAAACTATCTGTAGCCGGAGTAAGCACAAAGTTCGCCGCGTCATAATTTGACGAAACACTGAAGTTTTCCGGCACTGTTGTATGCTTAACCAGATAAGAACTTGAATCAATATGCCATTTCATTGATGTTGCGCCGGAAGGACAGTCCCACTCGCCGCAACCGTTTGAGCGGGTATAATATATGCCGCTGAAATCTATATTCTCCGCCGAAAAATCAGGTAGCCTGTTAGTTCCGTCAAGGACATTATGAGCTTCGTCACAAACAACAAGCCTTGTGTTGCTCATAATGAAAGAAGCATTATAGTCTTTCTCCGAAACACCTCCGCCGTCATGCTCGGCATTACCAACGGTTATATAGAAAGAGCGCCAGCCACGATTATAAGAGTTAAAACGGTCTTGGAAATCCACCTTAAAGTATGCTGTACATACCCCGTCTGAAACACTGACATCTGCAGCATTATTGCACCAGGAAGGCTCGGTATAAGTCTTGTTACCGGCAGACTCTGCATCATCATCAACACGCATAACGCCGATTACGGGCTTACTGCCGGAAAGCATTTTGCAATCAAAGGTAAGCCTGAAATATGTGTCACCGGTAGCATCGGATACATCTACCGGTATAAATGTTCCGGCATATCTATCCCCACCCGCTTTACCGACAAATATTGCATCTGTGGTGCCGGGCGGATTTACAGTATCAGCTGATGTTGAAAACGGAACCGCTAAAAGAGTTGCCGACAAAACACAAATAGCCAATACCATACATGTAACCATTTTTGAATGTTTGCAAATGTTACCAAGCGCTTTGTTAAAAAACATACTTTTTTCCTTTCTTTGAAAACACGGGTTTAATCCCACTTGCGCAAACAATATCTGTTATACAAGAATAAAACTAAACCAATTACTGCGAGGACAATTATAAAATAGAACCAAAGCATTGCCGAAGCCATACTGTAATTCATATTTTTCATAAGTTCAACCGAGCCCGAAACAATTATATTATCAGAAGCCGTAAACTTAGAAATCATTGTATAGATAATTACAAGTGACAGAACATGACGAAGCATCGGAACCGTTATCTGCCAGAACTCTTCCCACTTATTTGCACCCTCTATTTTTGAAACCTCATACAAGGATTCGGGTATACTCTGAAGTCCTGCGAGGAAAAGAATAATCTGAACACCGCAACTCCATGTAAGGCTTACCGCATTTTTCAGGAAGAATGTAAGAAAATCAGTTATCTGAGACGGAAGACTCAGATTAGAAAGGATAAGATCATAATCCATCATTCCCTGACCTTCGGTGCTGAAATTGAATATCGGAGAGTTAATGGAAGAGTCCGACAAAAGTCTTACAATAACAGAAGATTCTATAATAACAGGAAGAAAGAATATAATACGCATTATGGTTCTGCCCTTATATTTCTGGTTGAGAAGCACGGCAAGAATAAGACTAAGCGCTATTATCATCGGAAGAGAATAAAACATAGAAATGATTGAATCTCTTACATTATTCACATAATCCGGATCGCTCATGAGCGCTGAAGCGTAGTTCTTGAACCCGACAAAACTGAGCTTAAAGCCTTGTTGACCGATATTTATATCGCTCAACGAATAAATAACCGAGTACACGAGCGGAACTACAAAGAAAGCTATCAAACCTATTATCCAGTGAGCCACGAAGGTATATCCGTATCTACGGCGAAGTGATTCTATCCCTTTGACTTTTTTTCTACTCATTAACTATCACTCCCCTCATGCTTCTCACTCGCAAATCCATATCCGTCAAGAACACCTACAGGTGACTCAACTTTGTTTGAAGAATGGTTTGCGTAAACTTCCACACCGTTTTCAAATGTAGTTTTGCTGACAAAGTTATCAATGTATTCAAAACTACTGATCTTTGAACCTGAAACCGCCTTATAGACTTTATTATAGTCTTTTACCGTATCCCTTATAAAATCTTTATTTTTCTCGTAAACACAAGCATATAAGTCATAAACATTGTTTTCCATATAACTCTTTTCAAACTCGCTTACAACTGAAAATCCCAGTCCTGTTCCGCTTGCAGCGGCAAGCATAATTTTGCGCTGCGGGTTTGAATCCGTATTGATTGGAGCGGAATAAAGCGGAGTAACATCGGCGAAAACCATCTGATAGAAAGGTATATCGTATTCAACCTGATACATACCCGATGTTTCAAGCGGTGCCTCGAACACAGTATCAACAAGACCCGCCGCGAAATAAGTCGAAGCACTGCCCGCAACGCTGCGCTTTGTCTTTAAAAGACGGCCTATATACTCTTTCGTATCTTCCTGCATTCTATTGGTTGTTGAATACTTTGAACCGTCACTATAATCGGAGTATGAAATCTCACCAAGACTCGACACGCTTATACCTGAAATATCTTTCTTTTCGGCAAAAGATATCAACTTATCAACCGCTTTAGAAAGTTTAGCTCTTGCAAGCAAACGATAAGTATTATTTGAGTTTGCATCACGCAACGGAACATTTACGCCACTCGTCTGAGCTACATGGAGAGTCGCGGTCTTAGCTGCATCAAACGCATAAGAAAATCCCGAACCGGATTTTGAAAACTTAATCATTTCGAACTGCGTATATATCGGAATGTTGTTTTTCTTACAATACTCTTCAAGTAAAATCCGTTTTTTATCAGAGCCGAATTTTGAAGCGAACTCATAACCTCCGGCAATCTCACCGTAGTTTATACCGCTGTTTCCAAAGCCCTGAAGCCTTATAACAGGCTTAACGCCAATGTAATCGATCAAATCTGAAACAATACTTTCAGCCTCATTAAATGTTGTTGTTGTTTTCAGCGTGGAAACCGGTATTCCTACGATAGAAGAAGTTGTTTTTACTCCTCCAACCATTGTTACAGAATAAGGTGAAGTAAACTCATCATTATTCGATTTTTCTCTGATATAATCATTATCTTCAAGATATTTTCTGTATCTGCGAGCCATACCGTTATAGTTTGCTTCCTCGCCTGACAGCGGGTAAAAGCCCACGGACATCTTAGCCTGAGTACGCTCTGATAATTGCCTTACATCGCCGGAATTCGCGGCTCTGCCCTTTACATCGTCAAAATCTACAAAATAGAATACCGGATATATGTTTGAATAATCACTCTGAAGATCTCCGGCGGAAATATTAAGACCAACTCCTCCGGCGCAGTCCTCAGCTATGCCTAATATCGCATCGCCTTTATCTTTAATCCCAAACACCTGCATACCGCCGCTCTCTGCAGGATCAATAGCATTAGTTGTAGAAAGTGCCGCCACATTTTTATTATAAGCATCAACTTTCTTTTGTCCGTCAGGTTGAGCGGTAGTATTGACAATGCCGCCACTGCCAAAAGGCACAAACATATATGCGTCCTGCTCAGACTGCAATACAGAACACAACTTGGTTGCGGGGGCCGCATAATACAGTCGATAGTTATTATCTCCCTCAACAACCTTTGATGCATCTATAGTAAGAAGCATAGAATCCTCACGCAGTGTATAAGTGAGTGGTATCGAAATCTTTACCTTATCAAAGTAATATGTGACCTCAACCCCGTTATCAACCTTCTTACAGCTGATTTTATCTTTACCTATTATGTCATCACTGCTAAACATTTCGCGCTGATACGACTGCATCTCCTGAACATAAATGTTAAGCGTTGAGCTTACCTCGCCGGTCAAGTACTTATCATAAGGTATGGGAGACCAAACCTTGCCCGTTATCTTATTTTCGAGCAAAATGCATTTGGCATTATCATCCCATTTAAGCACCAATTTATCGTTTGAAGCCACTACCGAGGTTTCAACCGAATCAATATGCGCCTTCCTATTATAAGACTGAGTTTTGCTCTCACCGCAACCGGAAAGGCATGTGACCATCACAGCCAAAACCAGTAAACAACATAATATTCTTTTAAAAGTCATTGAAAAAGCATCCCTTCAACAAACTGTTATCTATCTGTAAAAGACTTCTTGGAATAATGATACGAAAAATTCACCGACCTGTTGAAGCAGTACGCCAACAAGGAATATAACGAATACAACCAAAATCATAAACAAAACCGTTACTATGGATGTAGACATAAACTTGAAGAAGTCATATTCGTGAGCAATCATAATCGCAATGCTGAGAATGAAAAATGTAAACAGCAATACTACCGTATGTATACCGTCCATAATGGATAATCCCGACATGGAAAGAACATGCGAAAGTATTACCCTGACGAATGTATAAACCGTCAATGGAATAAGGGCGTATGCAGTAGCAATAAACACATCCGAGAACTTGCCTTTTCCCGAAAACAGACTGCATATAAGCCAGTTGCATACCGACCACAAAACAACTAATCCGATGGTACCTATTATTGTATAAACGGTATTATATGTGGTTGGATCGCTTCTTGTGAAAAGAAATCCGGATCCGGTAGCCTCAAATACCTTGCCGAGATAGTATAAAAATACTATAACACAAGCGACAAGTATAGAACCTTTATTTTTATACCGTATATCATCAAAAGCGTTAAACGGATGAACCGGAGTTGAAAGAGCAATTTTTACTTTTTCGCTTTTTAGCAATACAAAACCCTTGCGTTTAGCATAAACCGACAATACAATCAGTCCGCCGACAACTAATACAATAAGTCCGAACAACCAAACAAAATTGTCAGAGATATACTTGTTACGAACAACCTTCCAAGCCATGTCATAAACTGAATAATCAAGTCCTGCTTTTGCATACTTTAAAGCCTTTGTATACTCTTTATTGTTTATACTCGCCATCGCAAGACCGCGATAGGCAAGCTGGCTGTTTGAATTAAGAGCTAAAACCTGTTCCCATAAAGGCGCCGCTTCATCATATTCGCCCTTCAGGTAAAGGCTCTGTGCTTTTGTTATAAGATTACCGTAATCCGTACGCTCAAAAACTGTAAGTGCAAAATTATCATAATCGGTTACAAGGACATCGGTACCGTTAACTTTAAGCGAAGTAACACTATCAAATCCGCCAAGCCTTTGAAGATAATCCTCGCCACCGCCAAATCCGCAAATCATATTGCATTCATCGTCGTAGACATAAATAAGCGCATGTCGTGAATCAAGAGCGTATATAAATCCGTCCTCGTCAACATCAACCGCTATAACATTCTGCGGTTTGTTAACACCAAACCTCTTAATAATTTTTTCTTCGACAAAATTATAGCTCGAAGCTGAAACTGAAGAACCGTCAAAGCTCGTTTTGTAAAGTATATCGTCTCCGCCCGGAGAAAGTTTTCTTATCTGACCGGTTCCGTTTGTGGAATCGTCGACAGAACCTGTGCAGGTTATCATATAACCCTTACTGTCAAGGCACAAATCGACGAACGAGTACGGTAACTTTTTTACTGTAAGTGATTTTTTAGCGTCCGTCTGTGTAAGTCTGTCCCAAAGATATGAAATAGTATCAAGTGCAGACGCTTTAACAGTGTTAGCGCCGTAAAATCCTAAGAATTCACCCTCCGGTGAATACGCCAACGCGCCATAATAACAACCAAGACTGAGAATATATGTGTAGCCCCTGTTATTCTTTGTTATCTTGCACGGTTGATAATAGAAATCTTCCGGAATTAAGCTTGACTCGGGCTTATTCAGCGTTTCAAGCAGTTTACCGTCCAAATCACAGACAAGTATCCTTGCTTGACGGGTATCGCATATATACAACTTTCCTTGGTCAACATAAATTCCCTGAGCTCCCTCAAAATAAACCGCATTTCCGCCTTCGTCTACAACAGAAAAAGTCTTGTTCAAAGTATAATTCTTGTTCAGTACAACTATGATTGAACGATCAGAACAAAGTAAATATGTAAGACCGTCTTCATCACAACACAAATCACTAAGCCCCGTAAGTGATTTTTCAAGGCCCAAAGAATTTGCCGTTATAACGCGCACAGCGCTATACATTTCCCGAGATAGCTGAGCCGTTACAGTTCCGTTTGCAGTTTCCTCATGAACAAATGAGCTTGTAGGCTCACTTGCCGACACGGAGAAGCAAAAGCTGAGCAAAATAGCAACCAAGGCTATTACCGACACCAATCTCTTCAATTAAATTCACACCCTTCGCAGGCAGTGCCTGACCCCGTCCGGGTCAAGCGCCGTATTTATCAAGAACAGTAAATTATTCCTTAATACCCGATGTACTCATCGTTTCCATAACATTCCCCTGCGTAAACAGGAAAACTACGATAGGCGGTATCATCAAAAGTACGGTAACCGCCATAGCGCTTCCCGAACGGGCAATACCGCCGGTAGCGATAGTGCTCATAACCTGCGGAAGAGCCTTTAGCTGTTCACTGAAAATCGTGCCGTTCGGTATTATAGTCCACATCGACTGGAACGACAAAAGCAGTATAGTCATCCAAGCGGGCTTTAAAATAGGCATTATAATCTTTGCATACATTCTTACAACGCCTGCGCCGTCTATTCGCGCCGCCTCCATAAGTGTATCCGGTACAGAAGCGTCCATAAACTGTTTCATAAGGAAGCAGCCTACCGCCGAAGGTATCGCCGGCAAAATATAAACCCAGTAAGTATCGATCATATGAAGTTTTGTGAAAATCAGATACTGCGGAACGCTGAGTGTTACACTGTTATAAAGAAGCATTACCTGAACTATTGTAAAATAGATGTTTCTGCCTTTAATTCTCGACTTTGAAAATGTAAATGCCGCCATAGACGCCGCTATAATATGAAGCGATGTACCGGCTATCGCTATAAATATACTGTTAAAGAAATAGCGAAGCACGGGAACCTGCATTTTTCCGAGCAGATTAGGAAGCTCCAGATAATTTGAAAGAGTAGGTCTCTTTACAAAAAACTGCGGCGGGAAAATAAGCAATTCATCGAGCGGTTTGAATGATGTAATAATACAATAAATCAGCGGCAATATTGTAAAGGCGCCGGCAAGAAAAAGTATGGAAAAATAAGCTACATTTCCCATTGTTGATCGCGTGTAACGGCGATATTGCGGTTTTTTAGTTCTCATCTACAATATCCCCCTTAACTGTCGCTCTTGCCGATAAGATTGAGCAGTGCGCCGATACCGTATCTGAATGCTAACACAAGCAAGAAAAGCAAAACCGAAAGCGCAGACGCATACCCCATCTCATACCGTGCGGTACCTATATCTGAAATATAAGATACAAGCGTATCGACCGAGTTGTTTACACTCGGATATCCTACAAGCGTTGTCATAAGACTGCTTACCGAGAACACCGACTGTATCTGCATTACCGCGCCGAACAAAAGTATCGTTTTCATCGACGGGAGAGTTATGTACCAAAGCTCGTGCCAACGGGTTCTTATACCGTCAATAGCACCCGCCTCATACATTTCAGAACTGACGTTTTGCAGACCTGCAATATTTGCAAGGAAAGAAACACCCATACTCATCCATAGTTGTATGATAAGCAGAATAGTCATATTATAGCTGGTATTCTGGAACCAGTTTATAGGTTCGGTTATAAAACCAAAGCTAATAAGAAAATTGTTAAGATAACCGAGGCTATCGCCGGAGAAGAAAATCTGCCAAATAAAGTAAGCGTTACCTACAAGCGCCGGAGCATAAAATATAAATGTTAGTATAACTCTGACAGTTCTCGAAAACTCGTTTATCATCCATGCAAGCAAGAAAGCAAGTATAAAACTGCCGGGTCCTGCTATTATCGAAAAACGAAGTGTATTACCGAGCACTTTCATAAAAGTATCGTCACCGGTAAACATTCTCGCGTAATTCTCAAGCCCCGTAAATATCGGACTTGAAACCATATCATAATCGAAGAAGCTCAAGACTATTGACGACAATACAGGAAGTATATTAAATAAAAGGAAAAAAAGCATAAACGGGAGCATTATAAGGTGGAAAGCGATATTTTCACTTTTTGAAAACACGCCTGACCTTTTTCCCAATTTTTTACTGCTCATTAAATCACCACAATTTCTTTTTAAATATACAAATCAAATCTCTTTATCGATTTTCGTACTGAAGCCACTTTCGTTCTATTTCTTCATTCGCTTCTTCGCTGTACTTCATAAGCATTTGCTTAGGATTACGGTTGTTTTCAACAACATTCCAAAAGCTTTGATAAACCGAACGTGATACATAATAACTTCCGGGATACTCCGGAACCTCTTCGATTTGCTTCATCGCCGTAACTATTGTATCGCGCATATCGGCATCCCAATCAAGGGAAGAAAACGCCTCAACATTCGAAAGCGAAACACGACCCGTAGGACCGAGTATGGATTCGATTTCATTTGAGTAGGCAAGCTGAGTTTCCGCCGAGATCCACCACTTAAGGAATTCCCATGCCGCCTTTGGATTTTCGGATAACTTAAGTATCGAACACGCGGTGCCGCCGCCTGAAGTTATATGGGATATTGTACCGTCTTCCCTTACGGTACCGGGTACCAAAGATACTCCCCAAAGTCCGTCAATCTCAGGCGCCGCAACCTTAAGCGTTGTATACATAGTATGTGTAGAAATGCCTATCGGGCAGGAACCTGTACGGAAACGGTTATAAAAATCAAGTGTTCTCGGAACTTTAAGCATCGTATAATAATCGGTCCACTCATTAAATGTAAGCGTGGATTCCGCGCTTGAAAGGTTTGTGCTTCTGCCGTCCGGCGTGTAAAGCTCTATGCCTTTTTGTAAAAGCAATGTTGGGAATAGATTTATACTGCCTATTCCGGCGTTTGCCTGAGCCGTGCTTGTAGCCGTGTTATTAGGCATCCAAGCCGTAAGATTATTAGTTGCGAGAAGTCTTACAACCTCTTCAAAATCAGCCCATGTTTCGGGAACTTTAAGCCCCATTTCACTGAATATATCCTTACGGTAATACATAAGGTAGAAAGACTGTGTATCCGGCAGACCGTAAAGACCGCCTTTATAGTAATACGGGAGCGCCGCGTCTTCACCGAAATTCTTAAGAACAGTATCTACATCATCAAAATTATTCATATCGTAAAGCACACCGCGCATAGCAAGGTTTACAGGCTCGGAACGCGAATGCTGCAAGAGACAGTCAGGTCCCTTACCGGAAAGCACCGCCTGGACTACAGATGCGTTTACAAGCTGAATGTTTACCGCGATATTGTGATTTGGAGTAAAGGATGTTTGAATAAGAGAGTTAAGTACCTGCGCCTGGTCACGGCCCCAGTTAACCCAAATTGTTATGCTTTCCGTGCCGGACTCCGCAATTGAAATATTATTGTAATCCTGAGTAAATGAAACCAAAAACTTTTCAAGCGTAAAACCTAAGCTCTGGAAGAAATTCGGGGTTACAAACGGTTTGCTTTCGCCCTTTTTAATAAGCGCCATCTTATCTATATCAAGAGGCATTTCGCTCATCTCATAAAGAACAGAAGCCAGTGATGTATATCTCGAATAATATGTATCCTTATATCTGTGCGCCGTATAGCGGTTATTAAACATCAGCTCAAGTACCTGATCCATATTATTGATAATTGATATATATGAACCGCTGCGCTCGCCTGTTATAACCTGAAGAGTTTTGCTGGCCCTTGAAAGCTTTTTATGAATATCCGCAAGGCGTTTTTTCATATCGCTGATCTGTTTAAACAAATCATAATCGCGGTAAACATCAACAGTTTCACCGGTTATCATAGTAATATCTATATAAAGCGAGCTAAGCTCAGCAACCGAATCTTTAAGCAAATCTCTCACTTCGGATATTTCGCCGGGTACCACGGTAAGCGATAAGGTATGCTTTCCGGCAGGGAAATATATGAGGTAGGGATTATTCTTCTTATCGGAAAATACCGACTCTTCCCACTTATAGGAATATGAAAAACCTATGGCTTCAGCCTCGCTGAAGGGTGAAACACCGTCAATTTTAAGACTTCTGTAAACTTTTGCGCCTAAAATTGTGCTCTGACGATACATAAAAGCAAGGCTGTAATAGCCTTCTTCAAGCTCAGGAGTTTCCCATGTAAGCGTTTCGCCGTTGGTTTTCCAGTTACCGCCGCCTATGTAGTTTACCACACTTTTGGATGTGCTGTTAGGCGTTACCGTATCACTTGAGTTATCGCTTTTTCCGCCAAGCCAATAGCTTGTTTTTATAACGGCGTCCTCACCCTCGATTATGACAGGCTCGCCCTTATAGAGCTTTGATTCATCGGGTGCCGAATAGGCTTGTGTTTCGCCTTTAGTACCAAGTGTAAACGACTTGATTTCAAATTCGCCGAGTGACTTTGTAACGGTTATTGTATGCGCACCGGAGGTTAAATGAATATAGTAGGGATCATTAGTCCACATAGTTATATCCTTAACCTCGGCAAAATAGAAATCACCGTAAGGCACCTGTCTCGCGGTAAACTCATTACCGAGACCGTCAACACGGTTGCCGCCCTCGGCGTTTGTATAAATTCTTGAAAGGTTAAACTTTTCAGCTTCGTCAAAAGGAGTTTTACCGTCAACAGTGACGCTGAACTCAATGGAGGTATTCTTTTCATCTGTAGCTCTGTACAAAAAGCCAAGACTGTAGAACGCATCCTCAACTACCGCCACATTTATTGCAACAGGCGCATCGGAAACAACAGCCCCGACTTCGGTAACTACACTCTCTGAAGCGTAATTAACATTTTCAAAGCCTTCAAGATATGAGCTATAAGATGTAGAAGATACAGCTACACTACCTGCGGCAGCCGTATCGGCAGACTTAATATCACCGTCTTGCACTGTTTCCCCGTCCGCGTGAGCGCAGATACCGAAAGACGAAAATATTAAACCTGCTGCCAAAATTATAGACATAAGTCGAATTTTGCTTCTGTTCATCATATATTCCCCTAACCTGAAAATTAAATAGTTGTTATAACAAATATTTCGACATAATAGTCGAATTCCTTTTGCAGGGGGCGGTGTTTAACACCGCACCCTGCAAAGCTGAAATTACTTTGATAAGCAAAACAATTTTGCCTGCCCGTTATTCAATCCAAACGACCTTTTTCGGACTTGAATCAAACGCGCCGATGATCTCGGCAAGTTTAGACTGCCCCGAACCGGTCCTTTGAGAGCCGTACCAGTTTATACCGCCTGTTCTGTTACTGCCGTGATAGTAGGTATTGTTTCTGATAGTCCATACACCGTTTTTATTCACAATGGGAACTACTTCGCCATTAACCTTTTTGCGGGTGGCGTCGTTGGTATCTTCATTATAGTTTGCAGTGAATTGCCAGCGACAGATCCACGCATCGCATAAGTCAAATATATTGTTTTCAATGTATACATCATTTGCATACGGAAAAGCATGAGCATACATTATAAGGTGTTCGCCGTGCGGATCGGGTCTCTGTCCCGCAAAGGACGACCAGCCGTAACCCGCAAATCGGCTTATATTATTCTCAATGTGAATATTGTCCAGTACCGCGTCGGTATAATCATAGCTCTTATGGTTATTACCGGACAGACCGTCGTTATGATTGCCGTGCCAAAGCTCTATTGATAGTGCGCAGTACTCTATGAGATTATTGCGGTAAATAATATTCTTGTAATCCTCGTCATGGGTACCCTCACGTCTCCTGGCGTTGGGATCAATAGAATCGCCCTGGAAACTAATACCGGTATCATATATCTGGTATACCCAGCAGTTCTCAACAATGTGACCGTCACATCCCTGCCACATCTGAATAGCATTACCGAGTCTGGTGGTTGAATTCTGCAAAGCACCGCCAATAAAACCAACCTCACAATTTGAGACTCTTGTATTATCTGCCGCCTCTAAATCAACACCTAATCTACCGAAATACTTGATTTTAATATTATCAACGGTAACACCGGAGGCACGATTGATATCAAACGCCGCCTTATTAAGGCAAACCTCGATATCCTTATACGCCTTACCGGGATTGCCTTTATCGCAATAAATATACAGTGTACTCTGCGCGCGATTATAGTAAAAATCGCCGTTCTTAGAGAGAGACAACAAGCCTTTAGTGGTCTTGTATCCCACCATCTCACCGTGATCAAATACCATAAGACCTATATCAATATCACTGATGCTTAATTTCCAAACATTTTTAAGGTTGGAAGCGGTCCAGTATTTTTTATCGGCATAGTTCCGCGGCGAACCGTAAAAAGCGGGTTTTTCTCCGGTTCCGTAAGAACCGTAAGCAACTCCTTCCTTACACTTTATCGCCTTGGAAAGCCGCCATACGCCGCCGCGCTCAAAGAGCACGGCGTCACCGGCTTTAAGATTTAATTTAGTCACTATAGCACCTGTGGTTTTGATTGCTGATGAAGGAGATGTACCGTCGTTTGCGTCATCCCCGCCCGGAGATACATAATATTTAGTACCTGTTACGGGATAAATATCGGCTGTATTGCCACTGCCAAGCACGCTATTGCGCATAGCCTCAGCTTCGGCGTCACTACTACCGTTCAAATGCGAAAGCGTAACTTTATCCCAAGGAGTTTTAAGCGTACTAACCGATGTTCCCGATTCGACGCTCTGCGGTAAATTATCGCTTGAATCTTCCTCTTCAAGCTCTATTGCCGATTTGAAGGCGGTACCGCCGACTTCAACCGAACCTTTACCGGATTTTTTGGACGAGTCGGAAGCGTCACCCGAAGAATTGTCTTTATCTTCGGAATCAGCATCTTCATCCCGTTCATCCTCATCAGGTAAAACATCTGACTGAGATGAGGGGTTTTTCTTTGAAGAGGTCTTTTTTGCAGACTTGCCACCGAAGAGCTTACAACCGCAACAC